>JAAZEI010000327.1 GCA_012512355.1 Clostridiales bacterium
CAGAGTACCATTGTGGCAGGCTTAAGCTCGGACGCTTTTGAGAGAACAATCACGGTTTCTGGATTTAGCAAGGCCTATGCCATGACCGGGTGGAGGCTTGGATATGCCTTGGGACCAAAGCACATAATAGAGGCGATGGATGCCTACCAAAGCCATGCTACTGGGAATACATCCAGCATTACACAATACGCCGGTTTGGCAGCCCTTGAAGCAGATCAAAGCTGCGTGAGTCAAATGGGGGAAGCCTTCAATCAACGCCGCAAGATGCTCGTTTCCATTCTAAATAGTATTCCGGGAATTCGCTTCGCCAATCCAAAAGGTGCTTTCTATGTACTGGCTGATATCAATGAATTGCTTGGTAAAACATTTCGCGGCGAGCGCATTGTTAGCGACCTGAGGTTTTCAGAGCTGTTGATGGAGCATGCTTTGGTGTCAGTGGTACCGGGTACGCCGTTTTATGCGCCTGGCTGCCTGAGGCTGAGTTATGCCGCTGACAGTAAGAAAATAGAAGAGGCCGGACAGCGGTTATCCAGTTTTGTGGATGAACTTGTTTAATCTTCTGCCTTTTGCTGCTTGAGATATATCTGAAGCACAGCGAGGTCGGCGGGAGAAACACCGGGAATACGGGAGGCCTGACCTAAAGAAACAGGCTGCCTGAGGCTGAGTTTCTGCATAGCTTCGATGCGCAGGGATTTGACTCTCGTATAATCGATCTTGGCAGGCAATAGCATGCTTTCCATGGCGATGGTCTGCTTTACTTGTTTTTCCTCTTTTTTAAGATAACCTTCATACTTGATTGATATTTGTACCTGTTCTCTGGCGGAAGCCACAAAAGGCAAAGGCTCATCCACCAGGTCATCGATTGTATTGCCAGGCTGTTTTAAGAGCTGATATAAGCCTTTATCCTGAAGGTAGTTAAGCAAAGCCTTTGTATGCTTCGCTTTTAGCTCCGTTCTGCGCATGCGATTTTCGTCTGCCAAACCAATTTTATAGGAAAGCTCAGTTAATCTTAAATCTGCATTATCCTGCCGCAGGTAAAGCCTGTGCTCTGCACGGCTGGTCATCATGCGATAAGGTTCGTCTGTCCCTTTGGCTGTCAAGTCATCCATCATGACGCCAATATAAGCTTGCGCACGGTTGAGAATCAGCGGTTCTCGGCCTAAAACTGCCTGAGCGGCATTGACACCGGCCAGCAAGCCCTGTGCTGCTGCCTCCTCGTAGCCGGAAGTGCCATTAATTTGTCCTGCAAAATAGAGACCGGGAACTTTAAGCGCATTCATAGCGGGGGAGATATCCAGTGGATCGATGCAGTCATATTCTATGGCATAGGCCAGGCGGGTCAGCTGTGCATTTTCAAGCCCAGGTACTGTGCGATAAATCTCCCACTGAACATCTTGGGGCAAGCTTGTGGACAAACCTTGCACATACCATTCTGGGCTGTGCAGGCCTTCAGGTTCCAGAAACAGCTGGTGCCTGTCTTTGTCAGCAAAGCGATGGACCTTGTCTTCGATGGAGGGGCAGTATCGGGCACCCGTTCCTTTGATTGCACCCGAAAACATGGGAGATCGGTGAAGGTTTTGGCGAATGATGTCGTGAGTATGCTCGTTGGTCCAGGTGAGATAGCAATTGACTTTATTTAGCAGTGGTTTATCTGTCATAAAACTAAAAGGAATAACGGGCTCATCGCCCGTCTGAACGATCATCTTTGCAAAGTCAATGCTGCGGGCATCCACTCTGGCAGGCGTACCGGTCTTAAACCTGCGAAGCTCAAAACCAAGCTCATCAAGGCTCTTGGACAAAAGATTGGCTGACTGCAAACCCTGTGGACCAATATCTTGATGGTATTCGCCGATGATGATGCGGCTCTTTAAATACACTCCCGTAGCGACTATGACGCAGCTGGCAGTTATATCTTCACCGTTTGCTGTGCGCACACCGCTGACGCGGCCGTTTTTAGTCAAGATATGAGAGACTTCAGCCTCTTTGATGCGCAGATGATCCTGCGAGAACAATGCTTTACTCATACGCAAATGATAAGCTGATTTGTCCTCTTGCGCTCTGAGGCTATGTACGGCGGGTCCTTTGGCGGTATTGAGCATACGGCCTTGCAGCAGGCAGTCGTCTGCTGCCAAACCCATTTCGCCGCCCAGCGCATCCAGTTCGCGCACCAGGTGGCCCTTGCCCGTTCCGCCTATGGATGGGTTGCAGGGCATATGAGCAATAGAGTCGATATTAAGCGTTAAAAGGAGAGTATCACAGCCCAGTCTGGCAGCTGCCAAGGCTGCTTCACATCCGGCGTGACCGGCTCCAATGACGATGATGGGTTCTTTCATATTAGATAGCCTCTGTTATTTATCGCGGTAAACTTGTTCGGTTCATGCTGATGCCAAAACCGGCATCAGATGCCTTAAGAGTATATAGGAGTCAGGGCAGGGTGCGCAAGTCAAGATGCTTTTGCCGTTTATGGGTTAAATTCAAATGCACGCATAAAAAATCAGCGCGGCTCTCGCTGCGCTGATTTGGATAAGAACTCTTACTTATCAATAGAAATCAATGGTTTACCCTTAAAACTTGCGTTTGCGGGCGGCTTCCATTTTCTTCTTGCGTTTGACGCTGGGCTTCTCATAATGCTCGCTTTTGCGAACTTCAGCTAAAACACCCGAGCGGGCGCATTGACGCTTAAAGCGCTTAAGAGCGCTTTCCAGCGTTTCATTTTCCTTTACACGGACTTCAGACACTTGTATTCCCCCCCTTCGCACATCTCGCCTTAGCGTACGCCGCTTCCACGGCGGATGGCGACCGTATTCTAATTATAGCAAAAGCTTAGGGGATGCGTCAACTGCTTTTTGTTTTCATGCGTCAATTTTTTGCAAAGTTTGACTTGCTTTGTTTCCAATCAAGTTGAATATCTTGAATTGACTTTAATTTGAACCTCGCATAGAATGTGTAAGTATCTGGCTTCGTTATTGAGTGATGATACAATAATTTTTATATGCAACCAACAAACGGAGGATCAGCATGCACTGTGATTTGGTTATTATCGGCGCCGGGCCTGCAGGTATTTTTACTGCGCTGCAGTTATTGAGACGCGGCAGCAAACAGCGTATTATCATGGTGGAGAAAGGTGCACCCATTGAAAAGCGCCATTGTCCTAAAGATAAAACCGGCTATTGCATGAATTGCAAGCCCTATTGTCACATCACAACAGGTTTTTCCGGCGCGGGTGCTTTTTCTGACGGAAAGCTTTCATTATCCCATGAAGTAGGTGGGCAGTTGCCCGAACTGCTGGGGGAAAAATTTGCGCAGGAAATGATTGAATATACAGACAAAATATACCTGGAATTTGGTGCCGATGATAAAATCGAAGGCCTTGATGCTGCTGAGAAAATTAAACAGATTCGTACCAGAGCCATCCGCGCCGGTTTGAAACTTGTTGATTGTCCCATTCGGCACATGGGAACGGAAAAGGCACAGGAAATCTATGGTGCTATTCAGCATTATCTGACAGATCATGGTGTCGAAATACTGTTTGGCAGCAATTGCACCAACCTTATTCTGGAAAACGGTGCCTGCCTTGGTGTGCAGGTTGAGCCTGCGAGAGGCGGACAAGCTTACCAAATTATGGCGAAAAAGACCGTTGTTGCAACCGGCAGGCGCGGGGCTGATTGGCTTGAAAAACTGTGTGAAGAACATGATATCGCCCACCAGCCGGGCACTGTTGATATCGGTGTGCGGGTTGAAGTTCGCAATGAGGTGATGGAGGAAGTCAATGAAGCACTGTATGAGAGCAAATTGGTTGGCTATCCTGAGCCTTTCCGTGATAGAGTTCGCACTTTTTGTCAAAATCCGGGTGGTTTTGTAAGCCAGGAAAACTATGACAATGATTTGGCAGTTGTCAATGGGCATAGCTACAAAGATCGCAAATCTGACAACACCAATTTATCCATCTTGTGTTCGCATAATTTCAGTTATCCATTTAATCAGCCCATTGCCTATGCTCAAAAAGTGGGGGAACTGACCAATATGCTGGCCAACGGCAGCATCCTGGTGCAAAGGTTTGGGGATATTTTAAATGGGAAACGCACCTGGGAAAAAGAATTGCTGCAATCCAATGTTCGGCCTACACTGCCCGATGCAGTTGCGGGGGATATAACAGCTGGCATGCCCTACCGAGCCATGACCAATATCGTTAATTTTATCAAATCTCTGGATCAGGTGCTGCCTGGTTTTGCTTCACAAGAAACTTTGCTGTACTCACCTGAACTCAAATTTTATTCCAACCTCATCAAGATGGATAAACAGCTGACCACCAGCATTGACAACTTGTTCGCCTTGGGAGATTCCAGCGGCTGGACACGGGGCCTGATGATGGCTTCAATGATGGGTGTGCTGCTGGGTGGCCGTCTGGCGGATGAGGAAGGGCTCTGACATAGTAAAAGCATTTATTACAAGCCTGCTTTCACAGGCTTGTTTTGTTTGCGTTTGAATGAAGAGTTATAGAATTATCCTTGCAATATTGTTTCCTAAATATTACAATGTTGCTAACAAAATGGAGGAGGATGTCAGGGTGAAACGAAATTTCTTGTTTTTATTAGTTTTTATGCTCTGCTTGCAGACTTTTAATATAAGGATAGCCGCATCAAGTGAATTTGAACAGGCACAGACTGTAACCTCTGATTCGCGTTTGCTTAAGCATGGAGATAGGGGCGAAGATGTCAAGATCTTGCAGGAACGACTGCGTGATCTATTGTATTTGGATGCAAAGGCTACCGGAAATTATCTGAATCAAACAGAAAAAGCAGTCAAAGCGTTTCAACAGGCTTATGGACTTGACCAGACGGGCGAGGTTGATATTGACCTGCTTGAGCTGATTTACAGCGACGAGGCATATCGCCCCCTGCAAAAAGGTTCCAAAGGAAAAGATGTCATGGCCTTGCAGGCAAGGCTCAGTGAGCTCGGCTTTTATTTCGGCAAATTAACCGGTTCTTATCTTGACGCAACGATGGGAGCGGTAAAGAGTTTTCAATTCCTCAATGGGCTGGAAGTCACCGGAATAGCGGACATTGCTACCCAGAATAAGCTGTATGGCGATGAATACATCCTGCCAACGCCTGATCCAAATGCGACACCCAGCCCCACGGCAGCACCCACAACACCACCGGATACGACTTATCCAGGTCAATTAAAATATGGCAGCAAATCAAATACAGTAACCGTTTTGCAGGAGCAGCTGGCCTATTTGGGTTATTTTTTGCGCAAGCCGACGGGAGGTTTTTATAAAGAGACTCAGTCTGCTGTTCAGACCTTTCAAAAACAAAATGGTCTCTCAAATAATGGCGTAGTGGAAGAAACAACTTGGGCTGCGCTTTTTTCTGAGGATGCTGTTTTGCCTCACAATACCCCCAAACCAACACCGGAGCCCACCCCCATCCCATATTTTATTGAAGTGGATGTGGCCAACCAATTGATCAAGGTGTTCAAACGAGACAGCAGCAATGAGTTTACTGACCTGCACAAGGTATTCATTTCCTCAACAGGCACCTCAAGTTATCCCAGCGATGTAGGTGTATGGACTTTAAATGGCAAGAAAGCGCGCTGGGCCATGTTCCCCACCTGGGGCGGCGGTTATGCCCAGTATTGGACAAGGATTAACAAAAGCATAGCATTTCATTCTTTCCTCTATACATCCGATCGAAAACAGGTGAAGATGAATTCCGTCAAAGCCCTAGGCCGACCCGCGAGCCATGGCTGCATTCGCATGACTCTTTTTGACGCAAAATGGATATACGACAATATTGGCAAAGGGGTAGAGGTCTGGATTCATGAAGATGGCTTAATCGATCCGGAGCTGAAGTATTCAGTTCTGCCGGGGCCTTTTGATGCGAAGCTGGGCTATCATGCCGCCACACCGGTCCCAACTCAAAAACCAACTTATGACATGCAAAGACAGCCTTCGGGTCCTCTTAGAGAGCTAAAGATGGAGGCCGTAGGGGAAGATGTGTTTTGGCTACAGAGCCGTCTAAAAGAGCTGGGCTATTATCAGGGTACCGTTACCGGACAATACCGCGAAGGGACCAGAGATGCCGTTAAAGCTTACCAAAAGGCGAATAGTGTGCGAGGCAACGGCATTGCCAATACAGCGACCCTCGAATTGCTTTACAGTCAGACTGCTCAAGAAGTATCAGCACGAGCTACCGCCTCACCAGTGCCATCCGACAGTCCGTCGCCGATTACGGAATTTGTTGTTGAGGAAATAGAGAGGGATTGATGAGTTTGCCAGACAAGGATTCAGCAAAATATCTTTGATGAAAGATTCTTTATATGACAAATTAAATCAAGAGCTTTCCCAGCAAATAGCTATGCATATGCCGGGTCACAAGCGAAATGCATCCTTGGCTCCCTATTTGCAGGGGCTGCGAGCAGACATTGATATTACCGAAATTAAGGGTTTTGACAACCTCCATGCCGCGCAAGGAATACTAAAAGAGGGCATGGACAAAGCTGCGAAACTCTGGGGAGCGCATCAGTCTTTCTATTTGGTTAATGGCAGTACCGGGGGCATTCTGGCAGGCATCCGGGCGCTTACCAGACGAGGTGATAAGATAATGATGCAGCGAAGCTGCCACATGTCTGTTTATCACAGTGTTGCTTTGTATGGATTGAACCCTGTTTACTTATACTCTGATGTCATGAAAGATTGCGGTATAGAAGTCTCTTTGGATACAGAAAGGCTGCTTGAGTGCCTTGATGCAAATCCAGATGCCCGCCTGCTTGTTGTATGCTCACCCAGTTATGAAGGCATATTAAGTGACCTTAATGACATCGTAAAGGCAGCCCATGAACGAGGTATCAAGGTTTTGGTGGACGCTGCACATGGCGCTCACTTGGGTCTCAGTTCCTGCTTTGCGGCGGGAGCCTTGTCGTCAAAAGCTGACATTGTAGTTCACAGCCTGCACAAGACTCTGCCCAGCTTGACACAGACGGCAATAGCGCATGCAGCTGATGCAAAGACTGCTTTATCTTTGGCAGAGCAGCTGGATGTTTTTCAGACTAGCAGCCCCTCTTATCTATTGATGGCATCGATTGATGGCTGCATCAGACTGCTTGAACATAGCGGGAAGGCATTGATGACTCAATGGCAGCATGCGCTTCTCGCTTTCAAGAATTCTGTTGCGGATCTGGAACATTTGCGCATCTTGGGGCAGAAAGAATTGCCTTGCGGCGTATGGGCGCAGGATATGAGCAAAATTGTGATCATCACTTCTGATACCCGCATCAGCGGGTATGAACTGGCGGATATGCTGAGAAATCAATATGGCATAGAAACCGAATTAGCCAGCGATTGTTTTGTGCTGGCCCAAACAGGTCTGGGTGATACGAAACAAAGCCTGCATAGCCTGGCACAAGCCCTGATTGGTATTGACAGCGGTCTTTCAAGAGGGAAGCCGACCGCCGCAAAACCTCTGCCGCAAACCGAGGCAGTCTTACCTGCCTATGAAGCGCTTGACCTTCCTTATCTTCTGACACCGCACAGCGCTGCTCTTGATAAAATTTGCGCTGAGTATCTGGTGCTTTACCCCCCAGGGATACCATTGCTTGTACCGGGTGAGCGAATAAGCAGTGAGGTTCTTCAGATGCTGAAAGGGAAGGCAGCTCAGGTCCGCAGTAAAAGTAAAAATGACCTTGGAGTGATTGCGACCTTGCATCTCTAGAAGCAAAGGCCGAGGACCTTATGTCTTAAATGTAAACTTCCCTATTGTTTGTTGCATAACACACTTTTAATGTGCCATAATAAACTATTAACCGTTATGTCGGTTTAGGAGGAAAAAAACAACGATGCTAAAGAAATGTTTAACCCTGCTCACTGCACTCATGCTGTTTCTGGGTACTACAGCAGCCTTTGGTCAAGCTATCCAGGATCCGGTTCTTGCAACTTTTGAGGGCCAGGATATTCTCAAGAGTGATGTGGACGCAGTCATCCCCATGCTCGAAGGCTATATGACTGATGCGACTGATTACCGCTATGCTACAGAGTTTGTCGTACAGCAGCGCATCATCGGACAAAAAATCAAGGATTTAGGCTTTGATACTTTCACTGCCGAAGAAGAATCTGCCTTTAAAGGCGATGCACAGTCCCAGATGGATGATGGCATTGAAAGCTACATCAGCTACTATCTATCAGAAGACAGCGCTGAGGCGAGAGAACAGCTTGAAAAGCAGGCAGTTGAATTTTATGCGCAGCAAGGAATGACACTTGAAACTTTGGAGGAAAACTTCCGCCAAAGCGCAGCAATCAATAAGCTGTCAAGTTATCTTGTAGGCGACTATGAACCTGGTCAAGAGGAAATTGAAGCAACTTTCAACCAATTTGGCGCTTCCTATCAACAAAATTACGAGAACAATATTTTGGCTTATGAATACAATACCAATTATTATCAGCAGCCAAGCTGGTACACCCCGGAGGGCTATCGTGGCATCGTGCATATTTTGCTGCAGCCCGAAAGCACATTGATGGAAGAGTACAGCCGTTTGAGTTCAGCTTACGAAGAGCAGCAAAGTGAAACAGACAATGAATTGACACAGTCAGAAGATGCCGCTGTTTCTGAAGTTCAGGCATCTGCAGATGTGGCTGAACCTGTCACAGCCCAAATGGTAGAAGATGCAAAACAAGCTGTTTTGGATGCCAAAAAAGCAGAAATTGACAGCATCTACGAGAAACTGGAACAAGGTGAGAGTTTTGAAAGCCTCATTGCCCAGTTCGGCCAGGACCCTGGTATGCAAGACGAGAACAACTTGGCAGCAGGTTACAAAGTACACAAAGACTCTGTCATCTGGGACCCGGCTTTTACAGCGGGAGCTTTTTCAGACAAAATGCAAAAAGTCGGAGATGTCAGTGACCCGGTTGTCGGCAGCAATGGCATCCATATTTTGATGTACAAGAGTGATGTCCCCTCCGGTCTTATTATGACCGATGCCATTCATATGGAAATCGTAGAATATTTAAACGCGGTAAAAGAAAATTCCGCCATGGTCACCGCTATCGGTGACTGGACAAAAGACTTTGCCATTCATTACAACGATGATAATATTCTTGCAGCAACCCAGTCAGCTCAGGCAATGGGTCCTGACGATGACGCGGATGAAATCGAAGATTTGCAGGCCGTCCCAATGGATGAGAATGAGCCGACAGATCCCCAGGAAACTGAAGCTCCAAATGATCCAAATACTGCCGGCTAAATAACTGTATCTATTTTATCTTTGATATCCCCGGGCAGCTGCTGCATATGCTGGCCGGGGATATTTAATTTAATTGATTATAATTTTGCCGCGCAGTCATTTTTTGAAAAAGCAGTAATTCTTGGAAGGATCACATCTTTCAAATAGTGCCTTAAATATGTATAAAAAGCAAAGAAATCAAGAATTACCTATGTAAAAGGGGTCAAGGCTTGCATAGCCTGCCCCAAGGGTGGTATTATGTAATGTAGCGTTTTTTTGCTTTTGCATAAAACGAATTCCTTATCAAGCAGGAGGTTTCCATGGAGTTCAGTACTGAAAAATTATCGGGGAACAAAGTTAAGATTGCCTTTACCGTCGCATCGACTGATTTTGACGCAGCCATGCAAAAGGCTTATTTGAAAACGAGAGGCCGCCTGAACGTACCCGGCTTTCGCAAAGGCAAAGCACCGCGCAAGTTAGTTGAATCCATGTATGGCGAAGCCGTCTTTTATGACGATGCCTTGGATCTTATATTTCCTGATGCTTATCAGGAAGCGATTACCAAGGGCGAGATTCACCCTGTCGACAGGCCTGAGCTTGATGTTGCACAAATTGGCAGCGGTCAGGATCTAAAGTTTACAGCAGAAGTATTTGTCATGCCTGATGTAACTTTGGGGGAATACAAGAACCTTAAAGCAACTAAACACATGCATGATATCAGTGAAGAGCAAATTGATGAACGCATCCAGCAGGATATGCAAAAGGCGACGACTGAGCAGGATGTAACCGACCGTGCAGCTCAAAACGGTGATATCGTTAAAATAGATTACTTGGGAACTGTAGACGGCGTACCCTTTGACGGCGGTGAGGCAGAAGATGCGCGACTAGAACTGGGTAGCAATTCCTTTATTCCCGGTTTTGAACAGCAGGTTGAGGGCATGGACATCGGTGAAGAAAGAGACTTGAAAGTCACTTTTCCCGAGGAATACCATGCTCCTGAACTCGCTGGTAAGGAAGCTAACTTCCATGTTAAACTCCGCGGTATCGTAGAGCGTATCAAGCCTGAGATGGATGATGACTTTGCGGCAGATGTTTCAGCCTTTACAACACTGCAGGAGTATCGAGACGATATCGTCAGACAGTTGACAGAAACCCGGGATAAAAACGCTGAAACCTCCCTTGAGAATGAGTTGGTACAGCAGGCGGTGGACCAGGCTGATTGCGATATACCTGAAGCTATGATTGCAGATGAACTTGAAAGCGCCTATCGCAACTGGGGGATGCGCCTTGCCTACCAGGGCATCAGCGCCGAAGACTTTATGACCTATACCGGACAGACACAGGAACAGATTCGTGACATGATGAAACCTGAGACTGTTAATAATGTGAAAACCCAGCTTGTGCTTGACGCTATTGGCAAAGCCGAAAATATTGAAGCCAGCCAGGAAGAAGTCGATGCAGAAATAGATAAACACGCGCAGGAGATTGGGCGCGAAGTCGATAAATATAAAGAGACTCTCAATGAGCGCCAGATTCAGTACTATAAAGAGCTGACAACCTCGCGCAAGGTGATTGATCTGTTAAAAGAACATGCGGAAATCGATGTACATGAAGGCCCTGCACATGATGACGAGCCTATTGATGCACAGGAGATCGCAGATCAGGTTGCAGATGCGCTCAATGATGATGAAGACGCGCCGGATACTGAACAGGACGATAAGAGCCACGAGTAATTCAGCTTTTCAATATATTGGATGACCAGGTAACAAGGAGACCAAAAAATGAGCAGTAACTATTTAATTCCCTATGTGATAGAGCGCAGCGGCAGCGGAGAGCGTTCCTATGACATTTACTCTCGATTATTAAAAGACAGGATTGTCTTTTTATCCGGACAGGTCGAGGATGAGCTGGCAAATGCCATTGTAGCGCAGCTTCTTTTCCTGGAGATGGACAACCCCAGTGCAGACATTTCATTATATATTAACAGTCCTGGCGGGTCAGTGACCGCAGGGATGGCGATTTATGATACGATGAAATACATCAAAGCCCCTGTGCGTACAGTCTGTGTGGGCATGGCGGCCTCGATGGGTGCTTTCCTGCTGATGGCTGGCGAAAAAGGCAAACGCATGGCCTTACCCAACTCTGAAGTGATGATTCATCAGCCTTCCGGTGGAGCCCAGGGAATGGCCACGGATGTCAGCATCAGGGTAGAGTGGCTGCTGCGGACCAAACGCAAGATGAACCAGATGATGGCAGAGATGACCGGCCAGACTGTCGAAAAAATCAGCGCGGATGCTGAACGTGATTATTTCATGTCAGCACAAGAAGCCCTTACCTACGGCATTGTAGATCAAATTTATGATCCCCGTGGCAAGGACGAGGTGAAAGATGCCTAAAGGACCCACAGAGACGCAAAAAAAGCACAGCTGCAGTTTTTGCGGTAAATCCCAAAGTGAAGTCGAGCGACTTATTGAGGGACCCGGTGTATATATCTGCGATGAGTGTGTCACACTCTGCGCAGAGATATTGGATGACCTTCCTCGCGAAGCTGCTAAAAAGATCGATGGAACAAAGCTTCTCAAGCCGATGGAAATCAAGAGAACGCTTGATGAATATGTTATCGGGCAGGAACACGCCAAGCGGGCGCTTAGCGTGGCAGTCTATAATCACTACAAGCGCATTAGCAGCAATGCAGGGAAAAATGATGTTGAGCTTCAAAAGTCAAACATTCTTCTGGCTGGGCCCACGGGCTCGGGGAAAACATACCTAGCCCAGTCTTTGGCGCGAATTCTACAGGTTCCCTTTGCTATTGCAGATGCCACCAGCTTAACTGAGGCAGGATATGTAGGCGAGGATGTTGAAAATATTTTGCTTCGTCTTATACAAGCTGCAGATGGAGATATTCTGGCAGCGCAGCAGGGTATTATCTATATTGATGAAGTGGATAAAATTGCCAGAAAGAGCGAGAATGTATCGATTACGCGCGATGTATCAGGGGAGGGCGTACAGCAGGCCCTGCTGAAGATTATTGAGGGTACTGTGGCCAATGTACCTCCGCAGGGAGGGCGCAAGCACCCGCAGGCAGAGATGCTGCACATAGATACCACCAATATCCTATTCATTGTAGGCGGCGCGTTTGATGGCCTGGAGAACGTTATTTCTACCCGTTTGGGCAACAGAACCCTTGGTTTTGGTGCAGAACTTGAAACCAAAGAAGAAAAAAGTCTAGGACGTGTACTTTCTCACATGAGGCCGGAGGATTTGGTCAAGTTTGGCCTAATCCCTGAACTCGTAGGGCGCTTGCCTGTGATGCTGACTTTGGACAACCTGGATGAGGAAGCAATGATTCGCATACTCACGGAGCCAAAGAACGCACTCGTCAAACAGTATCAGCGCTTGTTCGAGCTTGATCATGTTGACTTGCGATTTACCGAGGATGCCCTCAAAGCGATAGCCACAGAGGCCATTAACCGCAAAACCGGCGCAAGGGGTTTGCGTTCTATCATTGAGAGCGCATTGCTTGACACCATGTTTGAGATCCCCGGCGAGGCAGATATTCGCAGCTGTAAAGTGACTCGTGAAGTAATTTTACAAAGCGCAAAACCTGAAATCATCAGAGAAGTACCGCGACCCAAAAAGCGCCAAAGCGCAGCCGCGCTGCCTGAGAAACTTTCGGGAGACGCTTCTTAAAACTCTCATTACATCGCGCCGACACATAAGAATGACTGCCTCTTCCCGCCCAAATATGCGAGAAGAGGCGTTTTGACAGGAGACCAAATGGCCAGAATGAAAAACATGACAAAGCCTATCCAACTCCCATTGATGCCACTGAGAGGTATGATCCTCTTTCCGCATACAACGATGGATTTTGATGTTGGAAGAGCTCTGAGTATCAAAGCAGTAGAAAAAGCGATGGAAGCAGACCAGCGCATATTCATTATAACTCAAAAAAATATTGATGTCGAAACCCCTGCGCTGTCAGACCTCAATCCCGTGGGCACCATTGCGAAAATAAAGCAGGTGCTGCATGTCACAGGCAGCATGCTTCGCGTTTTGGTTGAGGGCGAACAAAGAGCCCAGCTGCAAAAGTTGGAAGTATCCGACGAAGCATGGGAAGCTGTTGTAAAGCCCATAAACGCTATTGAAACGCAGCAAATTACACCTGAAATGGCAGCGACTGTTCGGGTTGCGCAAGAATACTTTAAAGAATTTGCAGAATCGAGTCAGCGCATTTCACCTGAAGCACTTCGCACCATTCGCGAAGTCATTAACCCGGATGAACTGACCGATGTCATTGCGGGGAATGCCATCAGCCGATTGGATGAAAAGGAGACGCTGCTCAATATCCTCAATCCCAGCGATCGTTTGGAAGCGCTGTCCATTTCACTGATGAAAGAAGCCCGTTTTGCCGGGTTAGAACGCATGGTTCAGGTTCGCATTCGCATGCAAATGGATAAAAATCAAAAAGAGTATTATTTGCGTGAACAGATGCGGGTCATTCAGGAAGAACTGGGGGAAGACGAAGACGAAGACCTGGAGAATTACCGCAAAAGCCTTGATAAAATGCCGCTGAATCAAGAGGCGCGTGAAAAGGCCGAAAAAGAGATTGATCGCCTCAGCCGCATGCAGCCTGGCACCCCTGAAACAACCGTATCTGAGAACTATCTGGATTGGCTCTTTGACTTGCCCTGGGAAAAGTATACCAAGGACAACCTTAACCTTAACCGGGCGCGTCGCGTGCTCGACAGCGAGCATTATGGCATGGAGCAGGTTAAAGAGCGCATTGTTGATTATCTGGCAGTTCTGGGGCTGCGGCAGAGAGCGGATAAAGGCGCTGCCATGAAGGGGCCGGTATTGTGTTTTGTTGGACCGCCGGGTGTAGGCAAGACCTCGATTGTTAAAGCGGTTGCCAAGTCTATGGGCCGCAAGTTTGTACAGATGTCTCTGGGCGGGGTGAGGGATGAATCGGAGATATTCGGTCATCGCCGCACTTATATCGGTGCCATGCCGGGGCATATTATTAACGGGCTCAAACGAGCTGACAGCATGAATCCTGTCTTCTTGTTTGATGAAATTGATAAAATGGGCAATGATTATCGAGGTGACCCTGCAAGCGCCATGCTGGAGGTGCTTGACAGCGAACAGAATATGCACTTTCGTGATCACTACCTGGATGTACCAATGGATTTATCCCGCGTGATGTTTGTCACCACCGCCAACACCCGAGGCTCAATTCCCGCGCCATTGCTTGACCGCATGGAAATTATTGAAGTGCCAAGCTACACAGAAGAAGAGAAACTGCAGATAGCCAAGCGCCATCTGATGAAAAAACAGCTGATCGAGAATGGTCTGGATCCCAAGAATGTCAAAGTAACCTTAGATGCATTGCGTTTTATTATCGAAGGCTATACCAGAGAAGCTGGTGTGCGTACCCTGTCGAGGATGCTGGCCAAATTGGCGCGCAAAGCCGCAGTTACGATGCTGGATGATGATGTGGAAAAAGTAAGCATCAACCGTAAAACAGCGCGGACTTATCTTGGGGCAGAACAGTTTTTGCGTGACAAACCCAAGCCCGAGCCGCTGGTGGGCATTGTCAATGGACTGGCCTATACAGAAGTCGGCGGTGAGATGCTGCAGGTTGAATGCATGGTAATGCCCGGGAGCGGAAAACTAACGCTGACAGGCAGCCTTGGTGATGTCATGAAAGAATCTGCACAGGCGGCGCTATCCTGGGTGCGTGCACATTCCAAAGAATATAACTTGATAGAAGATTTTCATACAAAACAGGACATTCACATTCATGTACCCGAAAGCGCTGTTCCAAAAGACGGGCCTTCTGCAGGCGTGACGATGGCAACCGCGCTGCTGTCCGCCATCACACAGCGTAAAGTGAGGGCGGATCTGGCGATGACGGGTGAAATCACGCTGGGAGGACGCGTACTGCCTATCGGAGGCGTTAAAGAAAAAATGCTGGCCGCTTACCGTGCTAACATAAAAAAACTGGTGCTTCCCAAAGACAATCAAAAAGATGTCAGTGAACTGCCTCAGTATATTCGCGATCATTTTGATATTGAATACGTAGACGCAATCACCCAAGTAGCAACACTGGCCCTGGTGGAGGAATAATGGATATCAAGTCAGCAAAATTTATAACCAGCATGGCAAACTATGGCAATTTTGCCGGTAAAGGGTTACCCCAGATTGCTATGGCCGGCCGAAGCAATGTAGGGAAATCAACCTTGATTAATGGCCTGTGCCGCAGCAAAGGTCTTGCCAAAACCTCTGGAACTCCTGGTAAGACGCGCTTGATTAACGTATTTTTATTAAATGACAACCTTCACTTGATTGACCTCCCGGGCTATGGATATGCCAAAGTAGCCAAACAGGAAAAGGAAAAATGGAGTGAGCGCATGGCGGGTTTCTTTGATAAAAATGAGCTGCTCAGAGTAGTCGTTCAATTGGTGGATATTCGTCATGCACCATCGGTTGAAGATGTTCAGATGACCGGTTTTTTGCGCGCACATGATATTCCCTTTATCCTTGTCGCAACCAAATCAGATAAAATATCAAAAGCTGCCCGACAGCGTCACCTTCATCCTATAGCTTTGGCTTTGGCTGTTCAGCCTTTTGACATCATTCCTTGGTCATCAGAGACCGGAGAGGGCAGAGAAGCCTTAATGGCTGCGCTTGAAGAATTCATTTAAAGAAGCACCAATTGCTTAAAAGGTTAGCCGCTGAAGAAAGTCGAGTTTTCAGTATGACGAACCTATAATTGGAAGAGATTGATTTTGTCGAAGATGTCTTGTGTAATAAGGTAGATGTATTGACAGCTGATGGGTAAGTTGTAGAATGAATTGCCCCTAGGGATAGAAAAAAGGTTCATCCTTCCTCGCGATCAGTTACATTGAAGTTGCAAAAAAAACAAAGCAACGGAGGCGGGAAAGATGAACCCAGACAGTCATACTACAAAAAGAGCGGGATGGAAGCACCTGAGCGAGTCGGAACGGTACAAGATTGAGGGTCTGTCCGAAGCCGGCCACAGCGCGGGAG
>JAAZEI010000328.1 GCA_012512355.1 Clostridiales bacterium
CAGCGTGATTCCTGCGCCATGAATGGCCTGCCATGAAGCATCACAGATGGTCTTGATGGCGCTTTCAAGGCCGCTGGCAAAGTGACTGGCGCCTCCAGCGCTGCCAAAAGAAAGCAATTCTCCCTGTTCATCCGCCACCATCGCGTAGGTTTTACTGCCTCCTTGATCAATCCCCAGAACATATCTCATGCGTTTCCCCTTAGAATTTAAACTGGGGCAGGTAGCGGCGATTGGCTTCTAAAAGCTCCGGTACCAACTTTTCCACCAACTCATAATCCATCACAAGAGGATGTGCCAGCAAAGCCCATTTCATTTTTTGAATGTTTCCTTCGACGGCCGATTCAACCGCCAGGCTTTCATAGTTTTTAACAGCGGATATCAGCCCCCAGCACATAGGCGGGATATGAGGCACATTTAATGCTGACATTCCCCGGGCATTGACCAGACAGGGGATTTCTACCACAGCGCTGTCAGGAAGAAAGCTGACGGCGCCCTGATTGGGTACATTGACCACCATTTCAGTATCCACATTGTTGTATACTGCATTGACAAAATTCATCGCCACTTCACTGTAGCCACCCCCTCCGCGCTTGGCAAGCGCTGAAGGTTTGTCGCTGTTTTCAGGGTCAGCGTATGCCTCGTATACCTCTTTTTCAAGAAGCTGCACCTCTTCACCTCGTGTGAGAGGTGCTGCCAGCACCTTCTGCACCTTTTCACGGGTGTGGTAATACCACTGCAGATAGGGACTGGGGATGACGCCCAGCAGTTTGATGAGCTCCAAATCAACGGAATCATTCTCGGCCGCGATTTTTATAAACTCTTCAGAGCTGACAGGTCTGCCATCAATGGTAATGTTGCTGATAAAATTCATGTGATTGAGACCGACATAATCGTACTGTACCCGTGAATAGTCGATGCCCAGTGCTTTTTTTGCCCACATCTTTGGGAAAATGCCACCCGAACAAAAACCTGCAATGTTGGCCTTCGTATAGCGGGTCACAGCTTCAGTGACCAGACCTGTGGGGTTGGTATAGTTGATCATCCAGCCATCAGGCGACAGCCTTTCCATTCGTCTGGCTATTTCAAGCATAACAGGAATCGTCCTGAAAGCCTTCATCATGCCGCCTGCCCCGGTTGTTTCCTGACCCACCAGTCCATATTGCAGTGGAATTTTTTCGTCCAGAACACGCTGGGTATTTCCACCTACACGAATTTGGGTATCAACAAAATCGGCTCCTTCAAGCGCTTCATCAAGGTTTAAGGTCGAGCGGATCAGGACATCCAAACCTAGTTTTTTTGTGAATCGCTCACAAAAACCCTTCATGATGTTGAGGCGCAGTTCATTGATGTCATACAGCATGACTTCGTCAACAGGCAGACTCTCACGGCGCAGAGCAAACTCCTCCAATAGTTCAGGTGTATAGGAACTGCCGGCGCCTACAATGGTAAATTTCATAGATGATCCTCCTGTTTATCGTTCCACATTTTTTATAATTGGTATAATCTGGGGTAGCTTTATATGGAAAACAGGTCGTGAGCCTTAATTGGCTGTACTGTTCACAGCATCGGCAATCACTTGATGCTGCCACGCCCCAGTCGTTTCCCTGATGATTAGTTCAGGGTAAAATACTTGCTGTTTTTTTTGAGTTGGTTTATTTTCGATGTCATCCAGCAGGATATCAAATGCTGTCATTCCCATGCGATGCAAGGGCTGCGACAGCGTTGTCAGCCCTTTA
>JAAZEI010000329.1 GCA_012512355.1 Clostridiales bacterium
GGCCCGGCCTGGGAATAATCGTAATCCTGCAATCGGATGGAACGGCGATTCCGTTGGCGCCGGGGCGAAAAATATTGGCTCTTCAGGAAATTTAATGGGTGGATTTTCTGCGTAAACGTGCTCTTTTGCCCCAGTTTTTCATCGTGAAAACGCCACTAATCTCACGCAGAAAAGTATCTAAGTCTTTGTCTTGCAACAACAAATTAACATCCTCTTATGAGTATTTTCCTTACGGCTGCGCCGCAAGGAAAATCCCCCCCAAAAACCAGGACTCAAAGATCGACCTCCGATTACTTTCGATTCCTTTTTGAGTTGACAATCAGCCTTTTCGATTTACCTTTAAATACCCCCCAAAAACCAGGACTCAAAGGTCGGCCTACTGGTTGCTTTTCGAGTCCTTTTTTAACTTAAGGTTTGCCATGAATTTAGAATCATTTTACCAACGAGTCATAAGTCCCCCATCACCTTGGAAAGTCTCTAAAGTTGTCATCGCGGAGAACAATTCCCGTGTTGATGTGTGGCTTGAACACTCCCCTTTCCAGTTTCTTTGCCATGAATGTCAGCAACCAGCACCCATTTATGACCATGCTCCAGAACGGGAATGGCGCCATCTTGACACCTGTGATTGTTCGACCTATCTACATGCCCGCATTCCCCGTGTCGCCTGTCCCAAACATGGAGTTGTCAATGGAGTCTTCCATATGGCTGATCCAAATGTAAGCCTTACTCACAAAATGGAAGCAAAATGCATTTCCGCTCTGCAGCAATGTGATGTTACAGGTGCCTCCGCCTTAATGGATGTATCTTGGGACATTCTTGGAAACGTTCAGAAGCGTGCCGTCACACGAGGAATAGAGAGACGAGGCGACAAGATTCCAGAACATATGGGAATCGACGAAAAACAGGTTTTTGCCCGTCACAAGTATTTCACTATTATTACGGATCTCAAGGAGGGACGTGTTCATGATGTTATAGACCAGCGAAAACTTTCCTGTATTTCCCCATGGTTTGAAGAACGCAAATCGTTGTTGGAAAATGTTAAGCTGGTCGCCATGGACATGAGCGCCGGGTATGAACGCATAGCCAAAGATTACATAGGTAGAGCCACTGTGTGCTTTGACCGGTTTCACATCATGCAGATTGTACAGAAAGCGACCGACGAAACACGCAAAAATGAACAGAAAACCATGAGTGATGAAGACAAAAAAATGATGTTCGGTGCCAGGTATGACTTCCTATATGGCAAAGAGAATCTCCCTGAAAAAAACTTGGCGCGATTTGAGCAGGCAAAAAAGATCGCCAGAAGAACGGCCAAAGCGTGGGCTATCAAAGAAAACCTTCGTGATATGTGGTCGATTGTTCGAGATGATGTTAAAGAAGCCAAAATCTATTTTGACAAATGGTTTTGGTGGGCAACCCACTCCCGCATTCAGCCCATGCAAAAAGCAGCCCACACGTTGAAGAGACACTGTGAAGGTATTTTCGCCGCCCTCAGGCATGGCGTCAGCAACGCCTTGACAGAAGGAATTAACAACAAGATTGAATCGATAAAGCGGGATGCGTGTGGATTCAGAAACAAAGAATCGTTTCGCACAGCAATTCTTTTTCATTGTGGAAAACTTGACATGATGCCGAGAGTACCTTGAACAGCATACCTTGACAAAATTTCCACCCATTAAAAAACCTGAAGCGCCATTCTTTTTTGATTTTGTTAACCTGAGTGTAAGTAAGTTCCTGCACTGAGTTCACGTTATTCTCCCTGCAGATTTCATCGACTGTTTTGTTCATCTTCGGGACAATCGTGTTAATCATGTTGATTTGTCTATCTGTTGCTTTATACTCTCCTTTCCGCTCTTCTTTTCGCTTTTCTTTGAATTCCGGTATTGTCAGACTGGATAACATCGTCTCCTTTTTTGGGGGTGCACAAGGGGGCAGCTTGGGCTTCTGGTCAGGCAAGCTCAATGCCTCTTGTACCGCTTTTGTCTCAGCTTGAATTCTCGTCGTCATTTCCTGCTGCGAAAACTTACCGTCAATGTCGTCTTCTACTTCGAGCATTACGATCAGCTCATCGCCTTGATCATTTTTCTTTGTGAGCTTGTAACTTGTTTTCATTTTCATGATTTACCTCATTTGATTTTTTTGTTATTATTTTTTGCGGCAACAGAGCCAGCTATATTATGTTGCACTTATGTTATTTAAAATCAGACAATCCTAAAAAACAAAAAAGTTCCGGAACTGATCCAATTATCCATCACTATATTGCGAATATGACTATAGGTATAAGATAATATATACCTCCCTTCATCCAGTCTATATCCACCTCTTCACAAGGAACCTACACACCTTTTCAAAACATATCATATTGTATTGAAGATGTTCCCCAAGAACATCCCCAACACACCCTTTTTTATTCTGCTCTATAATATGTCTGCTTCATTTTTATTTTTAACAGATTCTTTATATCCTATGGATCCAGGATCGTCTATCGCAACTCTCTGTTCTTCTCTTTCTTCCTCTTCTACCCTTATCAGTCATCCATGACATCCTGCCTTGTCATCACCTCCAGGTACCACGATCATTGATCCCATTCCTCTTTCCACTTTCCCCCTTCTCTCTTCCCGTCTCTCGGTATATGCAGTCGTCATCATTCACACAAAAAAAACAAAAGGAACAACGTATGGAAAAACAACGCAAGCTCACCTTCGAAAGTATTAAAAACTTTAGTCGCATGAAAACTAAGGATAGACAAATCACCGAAATTGCAAAGGCTTTGCTCTTTATATTTTACACCAAAACAATGAGCAGCATCATA
>JAAZEI010000330.1 GCA_012512355.1 Clostridiales bacterium
CATATTAACTCTATCAATTTTATCATAATAAAGCTGTTTTTGCAATTATGCTAAACTCAATCACCATCGCAAGCTAATGAACCGACAAAGAAAGCCAATTGGAGTAATATCCTGTAAAGATTAACCGGGAGAATTTTTTGCTTCAGCCATTCATTCTGGCAGCTTTCACAGCCTGCGTGAGCTTGGGCAGAATCTTATGCAAATCACCGACAATGCCGGCATCGGCGATGCTGAAGATGGGCGCGTCGGCATCCTTGTTGATGGCGACGATATAGTCAGATTCTTCCATCCCGGCGATGTGCTGGATGGCGCCGGAGATTCCGATGGCAAAATAGAGGTTGGGGCGCACGGTTTTGCCGGTCTGGCCAACCTGCCTGTCTTTGTCCTGCCAGCCTGCATCCACCGCCGCGCGGAGCCGGCCACTTCACCGCCCAGAGCCTGCGCCAAATCTTCAAGAAGTTTAAAATCCTTCTGACCGCCCACACCGCGGCCGCCTGCCACCAGTATTTTGGCGTTTTGAATGTCAATTTTCTTTTTCACGGTACGGATCACTTCATCCACCGTGACATAACGTTTGTTTTTCTCGAGATTGGCGTCGAAGTTCACAATCTCTCCCTGTTTTGTTTCATCAGCCAGAGCGCGCACCATCACACCGGGTCGGACAGTGGCCATCTGCGGCCGATGCTCAGGGCAAATGATGGTCGCCATCAGGTTGCCGCCAAAAGCCGGACGCGTCATGTGCAAATTAGCGGTCTGCCCATCTATCTCAAGCTTGGTGCAGTCGGCTGTGAGGCCCGTGTGCACCCGGGCGGCAACACGAGGGCCCAGGTCACGGCCTATGGCCGTGGCGCCAATCAGGAAAATTTCCGGCTTGTAATGGTCGAGCACTGCCGCCACTGCCTGGGTGTAAGGCTCTGTGGTATAGGTGGCCAGGGCCGGGTCATCCACGATGATGACAGTATCAGCCCCATATTTCACCAGCTCCTGCGCCAGCTCACTCACCTGATGCCCGGGCAAAATAGCCGTCACGCTGCTGCCCAATTCAAGGGCCAATTCGCCCGCTTTGCCCAAAAGCTCCAGGGATACGCCGCTTAAATGGCCATCCACCTGCTGGGCATAGGTAAATACTTTGTTCAGCTTCTTATCCATAACCTGTCCCTCCTTACAGTATGTACTTTTCATGCAGCTTATCCATGATAAACTGCACAGACTCATCAACACCCTGCTCTATTTTCATGCCGGGCGCTTTGACCGTCTTGGGGAAGGAGCGATGTACCCGGGTGGGTGAACCTGAAAGACCGATGTCATCCGCACTCACGGGCACATCCTTGCGGGTACGGGTGATAATTTCTTTTGTTCTGAAGGCATCAAAGATGCCGCCGGGTGTCATATACCTGGGGATGTTCATTTCACTCAGGGCGGTAATCAATACCGGCATCCCAGCGCGAACCACATGCTGCCTGTCTTCGAACTGCTGGTGCACAATCAACTCATCACCATCAACCGCGATGCTTCTGGCGTAGCTGATGTTGGCGATTTCCAG
>JAAZEI010000331.1 GCA_012512355.1 Clostridiales bacterium
TCCAAGCCCTGCTGATCCTGCCGGTCAAACCTGGAAAAACTGGGGCTGTCAATATCCAGCACGCCGATGACGATGCCGCCAACACGAATGGGGATCACAATCTCACTGTTGGAAGCGCTGTCACAGGTGATGTGCCCGGGAAAGTGATGGACATTATCGACAATGATCGTTTTGTCCTCCAGCGCGGCCGTCCCGCAAACACCCTTGCCCATGGGGATGTGAATGCAGGCAGGCTTGCCTTGGAATGGCCCCAGCAGAAGCCCATCCTTCTCCAGCAGGTAAAAGCCTGCCCAGTTGATATCTTCCAGCGCACCAAATATCAGCGCCGCCGCGTTGCATAAATGAGGCAAGGGGCGTGTCTCACCTTCCATGAGTGCTGCCAACTGCTTTTTAAGCAGCGCATACATCTCTGCCTTGTCTATAGGGTACATCTCTTCGAATTGATGAGTCATTTTATCTTTCCAATCAATTTTATCTTTCAATACCATTCAGTCTGCTCAGAGGACCAAATAAATACAGTTTATAATGAGATTGTATTGTGAAAGGTTGGATTCTACAAGACCAAGTAATTCGGTGATTTATTTCAACGTGCTAAATAAACAAACCCTCGGAAAGATTTTTACTAAAACTCGACTGTTCTATTGGCAGTACGCATCTAGACATTTTCAGTCTGCCTTATTTAAAAATTTATCAGCCAGCTTCCCGGCATTTGTATTTTTTAAGTAAACAACATTGAATTCATGGGCTGCAGTGATATGATCCACACTAAAGGTGCCGAACCTATCGTCACCACCCACCACCGCCTGGTAGGCAAAGCTGATGCCCAGGTGATTGAGCACCATCTCCCGGATCAGCTTGAAGCTGCTGATGCTGGTTTTTTTGTGAAAGGCCCCCAGGTCATATCCGAGGCTCATCAGCTGCCGCTCCAATATGTTGCGGGTGCCAGATCCGTCTTCCCTGACGATGATGGTTTGTTCCAATAATTCCTCAGTCGCAATGAGTCGTCCGCTAAATTCATGGTCTTTTGAGCATATCCCGACAAAGGGCTCTTCCCTTAACAGTTCGTAGTCGTATTTTCTTTTATTGAACAAACCCTCAATGGCGACAAAATCTAGCTGATTGGCATCCAGCATATTCAGCAGGCGCTCTGTATTGTCAACCACCAGCGATAAACTATTTTCTGATAAAGACAAAAATTTCGCGATATCCTCTCCAAGAACATAATCGCCAATTGTTTTGGTGGCGCCTATGCGCAGCGGAGGGTTCTCTGCCTGCTGCATACGGTTCTCAAGCTCACGGTAAGTGTATTGAAGGGATGATGCATATTCCTCAAGGATATGGCACTTGTCTGTTTTTTCTAATTTTCCGCCTTGATAGTTGAATAGCTTCGCGTCATACAATCTTTCAAGAGATTGAATTTGCTTCGTCACTGCGGGCTGCGTGAGATGCAGCTGCTCCGCGGTGATTCGGTAATTCATCGTCCTGCATAAAACAAGAAATGTTTCTAATTTAGTAAACATGGGCCACCTCATAAATAAAAGTTATTGATTCATTACAATTAATAACTCTATATTATCACAAAAACGTGGTATGTTACATAGGTTAAAGAAAAGAAATGAGAGAAATGCGATGATTAAAGTGAATCAAATCAAGATTAAAGCTCTTTGCATACTCCCGGGATTTTTGCTTGCAGTGTTCATCACCATCATAGCTAGAACCATTGAAGGGCTGCTGCCGATACCCCTCATCAGCGCTTCCGTGATTGCCTTGTTTATTGGCATGATCATCAACAGTTTGAAAAAACCAACTACTGTTTTGGCATCCGGTATAAAATTTACTTCAAAAAGTATATTAAAGTTTTCAATTATTCTCCTGGGAGCCAGCCTAAATATTGCCACCATTATCAACGTGGGGAGGATCTCGCTGACGGTGATGTTCTTTACACTGCTGACTTGTTTTGGTGGCGGATACTTTATCGGGAAAATGCTGAAACTCAATTGGAAACTATCCAACCTAATCTCAGCGGGCACAGGCATCTGCGGAGGGTCGGCCATTGCCGCTATTGCCCCTGTCATCGAGGCACAGGACCGCGACATTGCCTACGCGATGGCAGCAACTTTCTTGTTTGATATGGCGATGATTGTGTTATTCCCGATAATGGGGAAATGGTTGGGCCTTTCGGACATTGCTTACGGCCTGTGGGCGGGTACTGCTGTCAACGATACATCCAGCGTAGTCGCTGCAGGGTATGCCTTCAGTGAGCTGGCAGGCGATTTTGCCACCATGGTCAAGCTGACCCGAACATTGACCATCATCCCGACAGTTGCTGTCTTTGCCTTCATCAATTTCCGCATCAAAAAGAAAGAGACAGCGACAGCACATGCTGGAGATGCCTCTTTTCACATGAACTTGAAATCAATATTCCCCTGGTTTATCCTGGGCTTTGTGGCCATGGCCATCATCAATAGCACCGGCCTTATTCCTCTCTGGCTGTCAGGCGCCATGAAGTCTGTCAGTAAATTTCTGATGGTCTGCGCCCTTGCCGCCATCGGGCTAAATACAAACTTCAAGGACATGAAAAAATTGGGGACAGCTCCTATGCTTCACGGATTTATTATCTCGCTTCTCGTTGTGGTAGTCGCCATTTCAGTTGAGTATTTCATGGGAATTATTTGAATAAAATCATGACAATCACAGGATATCACCTTCCATAAAGACCAAAATTTCACACTATCGATTGCCGCGTTTTTTTAAGACAATTGCCAGTATTATGCCGATGAATACCAACACGATACCAACTGTCATAATTGCTGTTCCCATCATAGTCACCGGATTGTTTGCGGCAAAGCTTGAAGCACTGCCGCCAAACGAATTGACTGTTTGATTTCCGAACTCGTCAACAAAGACAAGCGTTCCGGTGCCAAACATATCATTCTCCATTCCCATATTGAATAAGTTATTTGAAAACATCCTGCGCGGTAATATCCTTGCCAATGCGCCTATTATAGTCATCCCAAGACCGCTTATTGCAGTATAGACACCAAATAGCCATCCATATCTTCTAAGCAGTTTACCAAGCACACCAGGGATTGACTCTACCCAGGAAGTATTGCCCGACGGGACCTCAACGCGAAGTTCATCGGTTTTCTCTTCTTTCGGATCATTATCAGTGAGCAACCAATCAGTCGTCACCCCAAAAACACTCGCTAAGAGTACAGCTTTCCGATTTCCGGAACAGCATCCCCTGTCTCCCATTTGCTGATAGCCTGACGCGACACACCAATCTGTTCTGCCAACGCTTCCTGAGATAATCCGGATTTTTTTCTGCAAGATAGAATTTTATCTTTTAACTTTATCATCATTTCCACCTTTCTCTACTTACTCTCTATGTTATCATTCATGCAGTTGCAAAGACATATACGATAACTTGAAAATCCGCAACCCTCGGTTGCAGCCCCCGTAAAAATCTAATGCTGTGGCCAAAACTCGTCTTTATACTACTCTCAATCATTACTGCTTTGATGCATTAATTCATTCGAATAGTATTAGTATGATGGCAAGTGACCTGAGCAAGTGCTGCAGGCTTCCCAATCGCGGTTTATCCTATGCCCTCAATCATTGTGCATTATGTATAGTATAACAGGCTGACCTTGACAGGCAATTCGCGCTCAATTAGGATGTAGCGTAGCTGTCGCACGGAGTTCATATCCCCACCGGCTAACAGTGCAAAAGAAACCACGGCCAAAAAACACAGCCCGCAGCCTGTCATCCGGTCGTTTCGACCGCAAACTCAATACAGTGCAAGAGGCAGAGGAGTCCGCAAAATGAGCCGCTTAAAAATACCCCATGGATATCAATCATCACTGGACTTATACGAGACCCAGGAAGCGATCGCGCTGATTAAAAAGACCTTTGAAAGTTTCCTATCCAAGGCCCTCAACTTGAAGCGCGTATCTGCGCCCCTATTTGTGCAAGAGAATTCAGGCCTCAATGACAACTTAAGCGGGGTAGAACGCCCCGTCACCTTTGACATCAAAGACGGCGATGCCCAGGCCCAGGTGGTGCACTCGCTTGCCAAATGGAAACGCCAGGCCCTCAAGCAATACCACTTTCCTCTTGGCGAAGGCCTGTACACCGATATGAATGCCATCCGGCGGGACGAAACGCTTGACAACCTGCACTCCATCTACGTCGACCAGTGGGACTGGGAAAAGATTATCGCACCCCAGGAGCGCAATCTCAAAACACTGATGGACGCGATGCAAAACATCGTCACAGCCATCATCTGCACCTATGACCTGCTTAAATGGAAATATCCGCAGCTCAATCAGAAATTTAAGCATGACGTGAGCTTCACCACCACCCAGGAGTTGGAGAACCTCTGGCCGGATCTAACGCCCAAGCAGCGGGAGGATCGTTTTGCCAGGCAGCATAAGAGCTGCGGGATTCTCCAAATCGGCGGAAAATTAAAATCCGGTCAGCCGCACGACGACCGCGCGCCGGACTATGACGATTGGGAGATCAATGGGGACATCCTTTTCTGGGATGAGCTGCTGGGCTGCAGTATGGAGCTATCCAGCATGGGCGTGCGCGTATCGCCCGAGTCCCTGGACCGCCAGCTGAGTTTATCAGGCTGCGATGACCGCCGCGTCCTGCCCTTCCATCGAAGCCTTCTGACAGGCGAGCTGCCCTACACAATGGGCGGCGGCATCGGGCAAAGCCGGATGTGCATGCTGCTGCTGGGCAAAGCACACATCGGCGAAGTGCAGTCCTCCTATTGGGATCAAAAAACTCGGTTGAGCTGTGAAGAAGCAGGCATTGTGCTTCTATAATCCCTCTTTGGTTTTAGGTTGGTTTCATTTAAAATTCATGCCGCTTTAATCAAAAAGACGCTTTGTTCTAATCCATTCTGTTTATACTACTTACAAGCAATGGTAAAAGCAGCAGTGTGGCTACAACGGAAACAAAGAAATGAGGAACAGCTATGAAAAACAAGAAAATTCTGCTCCTGGGCATCATGATGGTTTTGCTCATGATGATGTTAAGCGGCTGCGTTCCGGGCGACGGAGCGAATTCACAGACCAAGCTTGCCGGCTTTTTTACTGGGGTTTGGCATGGCTGGATAGCACCCTTCACCCTCATCTATTCCTTTTTCAATCGAAGTGTGCGCATTTACGAGGTGTTTAACACCGGGTTCATGTACGATTTAGGCTATTACATGGCGATTATCAGCGGCTTTGGCGGTCTGGCCCTGTCGCGCAGCAATAAAAAGAAAAAGGACAGGTCACACAGACAATAAAGCCTTCTTGCCCAATGGCCTGTCTGTTATGATTTGAGTGCAAACAGGCAGCATCCCGGCTTCTGCCTATATGACTCACTTTATGTATTACATTCGTCTGAGGAGTTATTGATTGTCCCTCAGCTTTCAAAACAGCCGCGGCATCCTTGTGCCGCGGCTGTACATCATCAAATGTTTAAATGAACTCAGTGTTTTTTATGCATCTCTTTATGGATCTTCTCGCTTGCATCCCGCGAGGCATCCTTGGCATGGGCCACAGCATCTTTGATTTTGCCCGCAGCCTGGTCAGCTTTGCCTTCAACCTTCAATTTGGGGTTGTCAGTAGCTTTTCCGACTGCTTCTTTTACCATGCCTTTGGCCTCCTGGGCCTTGGCCTGGGTCCTGTCAAGAGCGGTATTCGTTTCTTCCTTGAGGTTCTGAGTTACCGATTTTTTATGAGGCATATTCATCCTTCTTTCTTTGGGCAGGGAGTTTTCCATCGGGGAATAACTCTCATCAATCCATCATACCTGGATTTCCTGCCATTAAACGGCCAAAAAACACATGACTTGCAATCGATGCGGCTCTGCTTGCAGCGGAATATCTGCCTGGAGCGGGAAAAATCCCTTGAGAAGCTGGAGGAAGTGCTGATGAATTTCTTTGAACGCTTCGAGGATGAGACAGTATGGGAAGTCAGCATATCCCAACAAATGCAGTGGATGCTCAATGATTTGGAAACAATGCCCTAGCTTGCGGAAATGCCAGACGAGATGCTGTCCGCTTTGGTGGAGATGCTTCCCTGCTCTTTTCCCCTGTGAATGATAATTTATAGTTTTTATATGTTTCGGGCTTTCACCCTATATCGCCAAGTCTTTGCGAATATACTTGATATAGCCTGCCATCAAAATCACTGCTGCGGCGGCATAGCTGATGCTAATCACATCCCAGGGCATGGCGCCGTCAATTACCCGAGAGCCATCCGCGTAAAAATACGGCGTAATATATTTAAACAAAGCTGTTTCACGGTTGATGTTGATAAAAATATTGGTAAAATAAAATGCCAGGGTTACCGCGATGCCCACGACCGGGTTGTCTTTCTTCATAAAGGCAGAGAGGCCAAAGCAGATGAGGCCCAGCTGAATGGTTAACAGAAGCAGTGCAAAGTGCAGCTGCGCAAACTGATCCATTGGAAAGGGACGTTTGACTATCTGAGCCGCCAGCAGGGAAACGCCGCTGACAAAAAGGTTTAAAATAATCACCTGGACCAGCAGCGCCAGCAGCTTTTGCGTGATGACGCTAAATCGGCTGATGGGATGAGGCATCAGAAACTCTGCCGTATGCCTGCCCTCTTCTTTTGCCAGCATGGCAGCCCCGGTGGTGGCGGCAAACAACCCACCGCCCAGCCCTAAAAACGCGCCCGCTTCAATGCCATAATAGGATATCATGCTCACATAATCGGTATTGAACATACCAAAAGCGGCCGTTAAAAACTGAAAATTGGTTAGAATGCTGTTGACCAGTTTCATGTTGCGTTCAATCTTAGGGTACAGCATCAAGCTGATGACCACAAAGGCGCTGATGGCGACGCTCCAGATGAACAGCGCCCTGCGGCCGCGCTTCATTTCATGTTTGAATATAATCATTTTCTCACCCCGGCTTTTGCGTAGAAGTGCAAAAACAGCTCTTCCATCTCAGGCTCCGTGACATACAAATCATCAAATTTGGCAGCTGCCAGAAAATCTGTCAGGTCTTCCATGCTCCCTTTGTAGAGGAAGGTAAAATCGCTGTCCATCTTACTCTGCTCCAGCACCCCATCGGGCAGCAAGGGCAGATGCCTTACCCCGCGCAGGGTAACACGGCGGGCAGTTGAATTGGAAAGCGCCTCCACACTGTCCTGCACCACGAGGCGCCCTTCACGGATGATGGCAATGTTTTTGCAGTATTGCTGCACTTCACTTAATACATGAGAGCTTAGAAAGACCGTTGCTCCCGCGTTATGGCGCTCGCGCAGCGCATCCCAAAACTCTTTTTGCATCAGGGGGTCAAGCCCGCTGGTCGGTTCATCCAGAATAATCAGCTCCGGCTTGTGCTGCAGTGCGCAGACAATGCTAACCTTTTTCTTGTTGCCAAAGGACAGATCCTCCACCCTGCGGTTTTCATCCAGATCAAAACGGTCAAACAGACGGTTGGCTTCCCGTTTGCAGTTCGTACGCCGCAGCTTGGCAGACATCTGGACGACATCCTTTACTTTCATCCCTGAATAATAGGATGCTTCCGAAGGCATATAGCCGATGCGCTGCTGGATTTCTTTTCGGTGCTTTCTCACATCCAAGCCAAAGACCTCGGCCATGCCGGATGTAATATTAATCAGCCCCAGCAGGACACGAATCGTCGTGCTTTTGCCCGCGCCGTTGGGCCCGATGAAGCCAAAGACATCCCCCTGCTCTACATTCAGGTTCAGCGTGTCGATGCCCATGGTCCGGCCATAGCGTTTGGTCAGCAGTTTGGTTTTGATAATCGATTCCATTGAGCCTCCGATAAAGTTCTGGTCACCGGTTGGGTACTAGGGAATAAAAACGGCTATTGCCCAAATGTTTCTCATGCTGGGGAGAGCAGCTAGCTCAAGCAATTTGTCTGCTCTCACAGCATGCATCATGGCTTCTTCTTTGTCTATACTAATTCTTTTCTAAAGGCCAGGGAAGCACTGCTAAACAAATAGATTAAGAGAATCAGTTGCCGCCAATGAGGATGATACCATACTAGCCTGCATTAAAAAAGCGAAAGGCAACTCAGCCTGCTGAATATTCAACAGGCGGCCAGCATGAAAAATAACACTATGCTGTCTCAAGAGCGAAGATGGTGCCCGCTTTGTAAAGATTAGCAGAGCTTAGCAAATTATCATGCCTCATCTGCCGCATCCATGGCAGCACTCTCTCCCAGCATTTGATAAAAGCTCAATCCATTGCCATCGGGATCCTTAAAGTCAAAGTAGCGGATCACCTCAGGCACCAGCGTGATGTCCTCAACCGGCAAGCCGGCCGCGCGCAGGCGTTTGTGCAGGCTGTCCAAATCTTTCACGCCCAGTCGCAGCGCTTTGTCACTTCTGATGTTCTGTGTTTCATGCAGCTGCAGGATAATGGGTCCCAGGGCCAGCTCTGCCACACCGGGGGCCGGCGCGGTGGTGGTGGGATATTCAAACAGCTGTCGGTACCACTCCTTTGATTTGGCCAGGTCGTTCACAGGCAGAGCCAGGGTAGCGCTCAATATTTTCATGTTATTCCTCCTTCATTGCTTCTGCCGGCATCTCCCGGATAGTTTGGGCAGCATCGCCAGCCATGCATATAACTTATACCATAAAACCTGATGTCCCTTCAATTAATTCTGCCAGGATGATCCTTCTCCCTTGAAAGGATATAGAATGTGTTATTTGTCCAACTCAAGCTGAAGCATGAAACAGGTTTAGAAACCCACACATAAGTCTTCTATCAGCCCATTCATGCTATGATATTCCTTGAGTTTTCAAAGAAGCCCGTGCTACAATAACCCTGCTGCAGTTTGACATTTTTTTTACTTTATTTGACAATGCTCTCAACCTGATTGACCATTTCCCCGGCAGTCGGGCATGAACCCGCACATGAAACTGCCTGCCAGAAAGGGCTAACATCACCATGAGTTCAAAATTTTCCACCGGAGCCAAGGCGTTTTTCAAGCGCTATTTTGTTGACGCCATGAGCTATATGGCCCTGGGCCTGTTCTCCTCACTGATTATCGGCCTCATCCTGTCTCAACTATCAGCCATTCCTTTTTTGTCTTTCCTGTCGCGCTTCACGCAGCTGGTCTCTGCCTCCTCCCCGGTGGTTGGCTCAGCCATTGGCGTGGCGATTGCCTACGGCCTGAAGGCCAAACCGCTGGTGGTCTTTTCAAGCGCCGTCAGCGGCGCCATCGGCTATTCGCTGGGCGGGCCGGTTGGCGCCTACCTCAGCGCTGTTATCGGGGCGGAGTTTGCCACCCTGTATGCGGGGAAAACACCCGTTGATATCGTGTTGGTACCCGCGGGGACCATCATCGCGGGCGGCCTTGCCGCCATCCTCACAGGCCCTGCCATCATGGGCTTCATGACAGCGCTGGGCGGGGTCATCAACAGCGCCACGGAGCTCAATCCCCTGCCCATGGGCATCCTGGTCAGCGTCATCATGGGCATGGCCCTGACAGCCCCCATCAGCTCGGCTGCCATCAGCATCTCCCTGGGGCTGGATGGCCTGGCCGCTGGCGCTGCCTGCATTGGCTGCTGCGCGCAGATGGTAGGGTTTGCTGTGCAATCCTACCCTGACAATGGCTTTGGCGGCTTGCTCAGCCAGGGCCTTGGCACTTCAATGCTGCAGTTTGGTAACATCATGCGCAAGCCCCTCATCTGGCTGCCTCCCATCATTGTTTCAGCGATATTGGGCCCCATCTCCACCGTGCTGGTCAAAATGCCCAACAACTCTTTGGGCGCCGGCATGGGCACCAGCGGCCTGGTCGGCCAATTCGGCGCTTGGGCCAGCATGAAGGGCGGCTTTGGCAGCCTGGAAATCCTGCTGCTGATTTTCACGATGCACATCCTGCTGCCGGCGGTGCTTACCCTGCTCATCAGCCTGCTCTTTCGAAGGATGAAATGGATCAAGCCCGGGGATATGAAGCTGCATTTGTCGTGAAGCGTGAGGAATATTATCTGAAAATTTAATGCACACAGATACTCTATCTCAGAAGTTTTACCCAGCAGTTCTTTGGTTAGTTGAGTATGTATCAGCAGGTACCCACCGGATCTTCCATCACGATAGAAATCAATCGGCGTCTTTATATGAATTTCGAAACGGCGATAAAAAATACTGGATTTGAAAAGATGAAAAACTTGATTGAGTCATATTTGATCGCAACAGATGAGCATCTGACCGTCTTTCCATGACCACCTGAAGGTTTAACCCCAAAAAAAGAACCCATATCGCTAAACCTGAGGAAGCCTCGCTAATTTTCAGCGGGGCTTCCTTTGCTTGCTGCCTGAAATTTGAAGAACTTATTTTCCAATCACGATGGTGGGCTTAATTTTCCTGCCCAAACGGAAGCCAGAGGCGATGTTCATTTTGCCTACGACATCAAAGGCGACAGCACCCAGCAGCACCAGGCCCTTGACCACTTGCTGCAAGTTGGAGTTGATACCCATCAGGGACATACCATTGTTTAAAATACCAAATATCAAGGCCCCAACCAGGGCGCCGCCAACTGTCCCCACGCCGCCGTAGGCGGAGGCACCGCCTACATAGCAGGCACCTATGGCGTCCAGCTCAAAGCTTTGCCCGGCACCAGGATAGGCTGAATCCACCCGGCCGGCAAAGGCTAGTCCCGCGAGACCTGCCAGGAATCCCATGTTGACATAGGCTAGAAAAATCAGCTTGTTGGTCTTAACACCGCTCAGGCGCGCAGCCTTTTCATTGCCGCCAATGGCATATATATGGCGTCCCATGACAGTATTGGTCGTCAGATAGCTGTATACCAGCAAAAGCAGGCCAATGATGATAAGTACCGAGGGCACACCGCGCCATTTTGAGAGGATATAGAAAAAACCAATTACAACCAGGCTGATAATTGCAAGCTTAACCAGCAAGGGCAGTGTCCCCTCCACCTGATACCCTTTGCGCTTTTTAGAGGCGCGCGTTAGCAAGGTATAGGCCCAGTAGACAACCACAATCAAAACACCGCTGATGAGGGAAACAGGGTTGAGCTCCATCCCCATCAAAGGTACTTTACCAACACCCGACAGGAAAGACCCGGTTGAAAACTGTTTAAAAGCATCCGGGAATGGCGCCAATGTCAGCCCGTTGAGAATCAGCAAAGCCAAGCCGCGAAATACAAGCATCCCCGAGAGGGTGACAATAAAGGCAGGTATTTTAATGTAGGCAATCCAGAATCCCTGCCACACCCCCAATAAAGCGCCAATCAGCAAGCACAGCAGGATGCTCAGGTAGGGATTCCATTTCATGACAATAATCATTTGTCCCGCAAAAGCGCTCACCAGGCAAACCACCGAGCCCACGCTCAGGTCGATGTTGCCGCCTGTGAGGATGCAAATCAGCATACCAACTGCCAGAATGACCACATAGGCATTTTGATTGACAAGGTTGTTGACATTCATGGGCAGCAGCAGCCGGCCGCCTGTGAGGACTTGAAAAAAAATAATGATAATCACCAGCATCAGCATCATGGTGTACTGCCGAAGATTGGTTTTAAGCGTATTGGTTTTCATGCGCTAATTTCTCCCTTGCTGTCTTTCATGATACTGGCCATGATGTCTTCCTGAGACACACTGCCGCGGGCAAACTCCGCAATCACGCGGCTTTCATTCATGACATAAATGCGGTCACACATGCCCAGCAGTTCGGGCAGTTCAGATGAAATCATAATCACCGACTTACCCTGTGCGATCAATTCGTTAATAATCTGATAAATTTCATATTTCGCGCCAACATCCACGCCGCGGGTGGGCTCATCCATGAGCAGCACATCGGGCTGGGCGAATATCCACTTGCCCACCAGCACCTTTTGCTGGTTGCCGCCCGATAGATTGTCTACCTGCTGCTCTACGCTGGAGGCCTTGATGGACAGTTTCTCCCTGTATTCTTTTGTCAGCTGGGTTTCTTTGTCCTTGTCAAGGATGCCCCTGTGGGATATAAATTCTGGCCGGGCCAGGGACAGGTTATGCTTGACTGAATTGCTTAGAATAATGCCGTTGCCCTTGCGGTCTTCCGTGACATAGGCCAGACCGTCGGCAATGGCATCGGAAATGCTGCCATAATGGCGCTCCTGGCCGTCTTTATAAAGGCTGCCTGAAATGCGAGAGCCATAGGCGCGGCCAAAAACAGACATGGCCAGCTCTGTTCTTCCGGCCCCGATGAGCCCTGCAATGCCTACAACCTCGCCATGGTGCACTTTGAGTGACACATGATCTACAACCTTGCGGTCGCCATACTGCGGGTGGTAGACAGTCCAGTCTTTGATTTCAAAGCCTACATCACCAATCTGGTGCTCTCTTTGAGGGTAGCGGTTTTTTAGTTCCCGTCCAACCATGCCGCGGATAATGCGTTCTTCGGTCACATCGCCTTGGTTGTTATCCAGCGTCTCGATGGACTGTCCGTCCCGGATGATGGTAATTTTATCAGCGCAGTAGGCAATTTCGTTGAGTTTATGCGATATCAGAATCGAAGTGATGCCCTTCTCCTGCTTAAAGTGAATCAGGAGGTCCAGCAGCTTCTTAGCATCGCTTTCATTAAGTGAAGAGGTTGGCTCATCAAGGATCAAAAGCTTCACATCCTTGGCAAGCGCTTTGGCGATTTCCACCAGCTGCTGCTTGCCCATGCCGATATCCTTAATCAAGGTGCGAGGATTCTCATGCAAACCAACGACTTTCATATATTCCGTCGATTTTTTGTTGGTTTCATCCCAGTCAATCTTCCAGGGAGAACCCTGTTCGTTGCCTAAAAACATATTCTCAGCAATGGACAAATAGGGAACCAGCGCCAGCTCCTGGTGGATGATGACGATGCCTTTTTTCTCAGAATCTTTCATGCTGCGAAACTGGCATTGCTCGCCTGCATATATGATTTCTCCCTGATAGTTTCCATGGGGATATACGCCGCTGAGCACATTCATCAATGTGGATTTTCCAGCGCCATTCTCGCCTACAATGGCATGAATTTCTCCCTCGTTGACGCTGATATTTACATTGTCCAGCGCTTTGACACCTGGGAATTCCTTGGTGATACTATTCATCCGGAGTATTGTTTGGCTCAACCTCATATCCTCCACAACTCAACAATCAATCTGCCCTGAAATAAAGGAGGAAGCGAACACTACGGCGTTCGCTTCCCCTGCCTAATAAGCCAGGAAGCCCGGCCGCTGATTAGTCGGTCAGCTGAGCTTCTGTATAGTATCCGCTGTCCAGCAGGAGTTCTTTGTAGTTGCTAAGGTCTGCAAATACCGGTGCGCAAAGATAGGAGGGAACAACAACTTTGCCGTTGTCATAAGTTTCGGTGTCGTTGATTTCAGGGGTTTCACCCTTCATCAGCGCGTCTACCATGGCCACGACTTTGGAGGCCAGGGTGCGGGTATCTTTGAATACGCTCATGGCCTGGGTGCCCTTGATCATGTTTTTAACGGAAACAATGTCACAATCCTGTCCGGTGACGATGGGGAAGTCTTCGCCTGCTTCAAACCCGGCCTGGACCCATGCGTTGGTGACTCCCTGTGCGGTGGAGTCATTGGAGCAAAGGGCGACATCCAGTTTGGTGCCGTCTGCATAGTAGCCGGCAATGATGTTTTCCATCCGGGCCTGGGACTTGGCGCTGTCCCATGAGGGGGTTGCTACGGTCTCAAACTCGGTCTGGCCTGATTTTACAACCAGTTTGCCTGAATCGATGTAGGGCTTGAGCAGATCAAAAGCGCCTGCAAAGAAATAGCGGGCATTGTTATCATCAGGCGCGCCGGCGGTAAACTCGATGGTAAAGGGGCCTTCTGCCTTGTCCAGGTCCAGGGTGTCAATCACATACTGGCCCTGAATGGTCCCCACCATGTAATTGTCAAAGGTGGCATAGTAGTTGACGGCATCTGTTTCCATAATCAGACGGTCATAGGCGATGACGGGAATGCCTGCCTGTTTGGCATCAGCCAGCACAGTGCCCAGAGCGCTGCCATCGATGGACGCGATGACAAGAACCTTGCTGTCCATCAGCATGTTTTCGATTTGTCCAACCTGCTTGGCGACATCGTTGTCAGCATACTGCAGGTCAACTTCGTATCCCGCTGCTTCCAGCTGTTCTTTCATGTTGGCGCCATCCTGGTTCCAGCGCTGCAGGCTGTTGGTGGGCATCGCCACGCCAATTTTTTCGGCTGCCAGAGCGGTTCCCATCACAGAGAGACCCAAAACGGCCACGAGGAGTAA
>JAAZEI010000332.1 GCA_012512355.1 Clostridiales bacterium
AACGATTCGAAAAATTCAGGCGTCATGGGTGTTTCGATACCTACAAAAGGGATATATTTCTTGGCAAGTTTAATATTCTCGATGACATTATCCGCAGTACCTGATGCCCCCAGATTAAAGCGTAATTCGTCCAGACCGGCTTCACCCAGCCCCTTGAGATTCTCTTCCGTTGCCAAGGTACCATTCGTATACATATGCTGTTGAATCTGCGCTGTATGAAATTTCTTTATAATTGAATAGTATTTTTCGATTTCCATGAAGGGTTCCAAATAAACATAAGAAATACCGGTTGGTTTGCGCTGAATGGATAAAAGCAAATCTATATCTTTTTCATAAAACTTAGTACCCCCTATTTCCCACAAGCCCTCGCCCACGGGAGCGATATTATCAAGTTCCCCATAATTATAACAAAACTTACAGGAAAGATTGCAGGTATTTGTTTTTCTGATAGCACTGAGACCTGTGCCCAGCAAACAGGAGCGGCATCCGCTGGGAAACTTGCTCTCTTCCCCAACAAAAAAGGTGCGATTTTCTACAGTCTTTAAGCCTTTGATTTCTGCTTTGAGCAGATCGTTTCTGGCATCAACCGCTGCTTCAATCTGTGCGAAAACTGCATAGACAATTTCCTGCTGACGACGTAGGATCTCCTCACCTTCGGGCAAAGATGAAAAAAACTCAAACCAAGTGAGTGCATCTTTTTTAGAAATTTTCATGATATTACCTTTCAGCAGCTAACAGTGAGTAAATTAAGAATGTGTATGGCAAAAATCAATTTAGAAAAGAAAAAACCCCAAGCTTACGATTGAGGTTTTTGGTGGTCTGTACTGGACTCGAACCAGTGACCCCATCGATGTGAACGATGTGCTCTACCAACTGAGCCAACAGACCAGGGCTTCGCCTTCACAGCAGATAGATTTTAACAAAGCTTCCGGCGACTGTCAAGGACGAAAAATGACAATTTGAGTGAATGATCAGCCCTGGGAAAATTCTGATTTACAAGATATTTTCAGTTGATTAGACTGCTGCCCCAAGCGCCGGGGACAAACGCTGAATGTTAGCTTTCGTATCGCGAATGATGGTGTTGAGCTTGCCAATTTCCTGGCGATAAATCAGCGTATACGCTGTTCCCAGACGATTAGCGCGCCCTGTACGGCCAATCCTGTGGACATAGCTTTCACTATCCATGGGAATGTCGTAATTAACAACGATATCGATATCCAGCACATCAATTCCACGTGCTGCAACATCGGTTGCAACCAATACGTCAAGTCGACCGGACCTGAAAGCATTCATAACCCGCTCACGTTTTTGCTGATTAATATCACCATGCAAAACATCCGAACGGAAGTTGCTCTTCTGAAGATCTGCACATAGCTTATCCGCCATACGCTTGGTATTGACAAATACGAGGCAAAGCGCATTCTCATGACCATTCAAAAGCGCCATCAGCTCCGTCTTCTTTGTACCTGTATTAACTGTGGTATAAAACTGCTTAACCAGTTTTACAGTCAAGGTATCCTGTTTAACAGTGATATGCTTGGCGTTTCTTTGATAGTTTTCAGCAATCTGCATAATATCTTTAGAAATAGTAGCCGAAAACAACACTGTCTGGCGCTCTGTTGACACAGTCTGCAGAATTTTATTCAAATCAGCCTGAAAGCCCATATCGAGCATCCGGTCAGCCTCATCGAGTACCACAGTTTTCACTGTGTTCAGGCTGAGTGTTTTGCGCTGAAGATGATCTATCAGCCTTCCGGGTGTCGCAACGATGACCTGCGGCCGCATGCGAAGAACAGAAAACTGTCTTTCTATTTTCTCACCGCCATAAAGAGTAGCAATGCGAACATCTCGCTTATACTGCAGCAGTTTCCTAAGCACGCCGGTTGTTTGCAGTGCCAATTCGCGCGTGGGACTTAAAATAAGGACTTGGGCATACCTTCCGCTTGGATTCAACATCTGTGCAATCGGAATACCAAAAGCCGCTGTTTTTCCGGTGCCAGTAGGGGCTTGCACAATAAGATCGCTTCCTGTTAAAAAAACCGGAATCGTCTTCTCCTGCACCGGTGTTGCTTTGACATAACCCATATTGACGATGGCTTGTTTGACATCATTTGATAGTTCAATCCCAGCGAAGGGTGTTTGGTTTGTTTCGTTCATATATCTCCATTCTCGTTGAAAAGTCCGCCTAACCAGCATTTGGTAGGCGGACAGCTTGGTTGAACTCAGAGAGCTTGGACGTTCTTTGCCCTCAGCTTGCTTGAGTTTTTCGGGTCGGGCTCAACATCAAAGCTGACCGCCTGGCCTTCATTCAAGGATTTGTATCCATTGTCAGAAACGATTGAAGAAAAATGTACAAATACATCATCTCCGCCGTTGTCGTTTGCA
>JAAZEI010000333.1 GCA_012512355.1 Clostridiales bacterium
AATATCGCCTTCTTAGGGCATGGCAGCGAAGGCAAAACTACTTTGACGGAAGCTTTGCTTTTTGCTGCCGGACATATTGACCGTCAGGGGCGGGTAGAAGATGGCAACACCACGACCGATTTCGATCAGGAAGAGGCAAAGCGCGGTATTACCATCAATACTTCTGTTGCGCCTGTCGAATGGCAAGGCACCAAGATCAATATTATCGATGTACCCGGTTATTTTGATTTTGTCGGTGAGATGATGGGACCGGTGCGAATTGCGCAGACAGTTGGTATCGTCGTCAACTCAATCGACGGTCTGACGGTTGGTGCTGATAAGGCCTGGCATTTGGCAGAAAAAAATGGTCTGAGCCGTATGTTCATCATCAACCAGATGGATCGTGAAAACGCCGATTTTTCCAAAGTGATGGAGAATCTTCGTGAAAAATATGGCGGCAGTGTGGTCCCGCTTCTGGTTCCCATTGGCGAAGGTGCCAAGTTCAGGGGCGTTGTGAATGTTCTTGAAGGAACTGCTTTTGAAGGTGCCGGAAAGAATATAAAATCAGTTCCTGTCCCTGAAAACATGCAGAAATTTTTGAAAGAAGATGAAGCAGTCATCACCGAAGCTTCAGCTGAAGCCATCGACGAATTGCTTGAGAAGTATTTTGAGCAGGGCGAGCTGACACATGATGAAGTGCTAGAGGGTTTCCGTGCAGGCATGAAATCTGGCAAAATAGTACCTGTTGTCTGCGCAAGCGCCCTCACTGGTATTGGGATGGCTCCCTTGCTTGACATCATGAAAAGCTATCTGAATTGGCCCAGCGGCATAGTGACGGATGGCATCAACCCCAAAGATAATGAAACAATCAGCCGCAAGTGCGTGAATGAAGAACCATTCTCCGCTTTTGTATTCAAGACAATCGCTGACCCCTTTGTCGGCAAGCTGTCCTTGGTTCGCATCATGTCGGGCATTCTGAGCAGCAGCACAGCACTGTATAATGCCAATGATGAAAAAATGGAGAAATCGGGCGGTTTATTTGTACTGCGGGGTAAAAAACAAACAAGTGTACAGCAATTAAACGCCGGGGATATTGGCGCTCTGAGCAAACTTCAGTTTACATCTACGGGCGATACGCTATGTGACCCGGCAGCCCCCATACGCTATCCTGAGCTTGAGTATCCCATTGGTAATTTCTCTAAAGCTGTTTATGCGGCAAAACAAGGTGAAGAGGATAAGGTGTTCTCCGGTCTTTATAAATTGATGGAAGAAGATCCGTCAATCCGTATTGAGAAAAACGCTGAAACATCGGAAACAGTTTTGTCCGGCCAGGGCGATTTGCATCTGGATGTCATCAGAGCGAAGCTTTCCAGCAAATACGGCGCGAATGCTGCATTGCAGGATCCTCGTATCCCCTACCGCGAGACCATTCGCAAGACAGTGTCCTGCCAAGGCCGCCATAAGAAACAATCAGGCGGACATGGCCAGTTTGGCGATGTGTGGATCGAGTTTAGTCCCCTGGGTGATACCAACATCGATTTTGAGTTTGTAGACGCCGTCGTCGGCGGCTCGGTACCTCGTAATTTTATTCCCTCAGTTGAAAAAGGATTGCGGGAGAACATTGTCAAGGGCGTCCTGGCAGGATATCCGATGGTTGGCTTGCGGGCCAAGCTATATGATGGGTCATCCCACGCGGTTGATTCTTCGGAAATGGCGTTTAAAACTGCAGCCCGCATTGCTTACAAAAAAGGAGCCACCGAAGCCAGCCCGGTGCTGCTTGAGCCCGTGATGCATGTTGAAGTGATGGTGCCAGATGAGTACATGGGTGATATCATGGGGGATATTTCAACTCGTCGCGGCCGCATCATGGGCATGAACCAGGTGGAGGGCATGCAGCAGGTCGTGGCAGAAGTGCCTTTGGCTGAGATGTTCAAATATGCTACAGACCTTCGCAGCAAAACGCAGGCTCGCGGCAGTTTTACCATGGCATTTGAACGCTATGAGGAAGCACCAACAGATGTTGCCAAGAAGGTTATAGAAAATGCTGTTCGTGAAGAGGAAGAAGAAGATTAATAGTAATTCATTATCCTAATGTTATGAATATGTATTCGCAAACTAATACAAATGAACTAAGATTTTAATTCAACGAAGACTCTGCCGCCAATTGAGATAAGGCGGCAGCGTCTTTTTGTTTTGTGCATAATTGCAATTTACAGGAATTCCCGGCTTGTGAACCAGGTTTTTAATGAAAAGCCTTCGCATAAAAAATCGAAGGCTTTGTGACAGGCGTAAAGTGGTGGTTTCATGAGAGAATATATTTTTCTGCTATGAGCTTTTACTGTCTTTCATATGGTCGAGCACATAGGCTTTGAGGACGACGGCTTGGTTCATTGTCTCGTTCTTTGCGCCATAAATTAAGGTGACGTTTTGGTGCTTTAATTGTTCCTTAATGAGGTCAATAAACTCATTCATTTGTGGGTTGTGACTTAATTCCTGCGAATAATCTTTTTTGAATGCATCATAACGCTTGGCAATATGACCAAACTGCTTTCGAACCTCTGAAGAAGGCGCAATGTATTTTGCCCAAACATCTGCGTGCAGCGCTTCTTTCTTAATGCCTCTGGGCCACAGGCGGTCGACCAATATCCGGTATCCATCATCAGGAGAAATTTCCTCATATGCTCGTTTTATCTGCAATTGATTTTGAAGAGATTTTTCTGGCATTTTTCTTCTCCTTATCAAAAAAGAGGTGACCGCAGACAAGGTATGAAAGCACGGCCTGCGCTGCGGTCAAGAAATGAAATGTTTGAGGGTCTTAATCAGTAATAATTGCAATCGCATCCGTAGGACAACTCTCCACGGCTGCCTGTACCGGGCCATCAAATGTCTCAGGCTGCATAACCACTTCAGCCACATTATAGTCCGTGATTAAAAATACTTTTGGTTCGATGCTCTCACAAAGCCCGCAGCCAATGCAGCGATCATCATAAATAACAACTTTCATCATGGTTCCCCCCCCCATTAACAATTGACTGTGTCAGGAAAGCAGTTCAGCTGCAATTTCCTTAGCTCCCGCCAAATCCTCTTCACGTGGGTTCCAATTGCATTTGATTTCTGAATCGACTACATTAAAACCGGCTTCTGTCAACCGCTGACGAAGCTCTTTATTGCCTTCGCCGCTCCAGCCGTAGCAGCCAAAAACGGCGGCTTTTTTATTCTTGAACTTTAATTCTTTGAGAAAGTCCAGCCAGCCGCCAACACTTGATAGGATGCTTTGCCCAACAGTTGGGCTGCCAAGTGCGATGGCCTTGGACATAAAAACTTGAGTCATAATATCGTTTTTGTCTGTCTTTGAAACGTTGAACAGTTTGATTCGTGTTTTTGGAGATTGCAAAGAAAGTTCGCGACTGATGCTGTGGGCTAGCTTTTCAGTTCCTTCCCACATCGTATCATAGATCACGGTGACCTGATCTTCCTGATAGTTTTGGCTCCACTCGTAATATTTTTCGACAATCTGTGTTGGGTTTTCCCGCCAGATTACACCATGACTGGGCGCAATAATATCAATGGGCAATTTAAGCGCCAGCACCTCTTCGACCTTCTTTTTGACCAGCGGAGAGAATGGATTGAGTATATTGGCATAGTATTTTATGGATTCTTCCCATAAAAGGCACTGGTCAGCCCTGTCGTTAAACAGCTCTTCTACTGCGAAGTGCTGGCCGAAGGCATCGTTTGAAAACAGGATGTTGTCACCTGTCAGGTAGGTGGCCATGCTGTCGGGCCAATGAAGCATCCTCATTTCAACAAAAACGAGCTGCTTGCCATTGCCGATATCCACGCTGTCTCCGGTTTTCACCACTTTGAAGTTCCACTCCGGATGATGATATTGGCCGACCAGCGATTTGACCCCATTGGCTGTACAATAAATAGGGGTATTCGGAATTTTTTCCATCAAGGCCGGCAAAGAACCGCTATGGTCTACCTCACCGTGATTGGCGACAATAAAATCAATGCTTTTCAGATCAATTTCTTTGGCTAGATTATCAATAAAATCAGTTGTATGCGGCTTCCAGACCGTGTCAATTAGTACAGTTTTTTCTTCCTGGATCAAGTAAGCGTTTTGACTTGAACCATGGTTGATGCTGTAGTCAGCACCATGAAAAGATTCCAGTTCCCAATCGATTTTGCCAACCCAGGACACATTGTTTTTTACCAGTTTACGCATGCAATTCTCCTTTTTGTTCATTGATTTGCAAGATTGCCTAGAAGTTTTACGGCATCTTGTATGTACTTATTTGCTCATCCGGAAGAGACGAAGTATCCAGTCTTGTTTACGAAAACATCATATCATACAGCAGTGCATTAATAAAGCCCTGAAGTATAAAGTGAATGCTGCAAATACCGCAACGGATTGCAGTCTGCTTTATCCTTTGGGTATTATGCGGTCGCTGTCGTTTCGCAATGCTCACGTTTAAGGCTTTGCATCTTGACAGGCTTGCCGCTCTTGGATATAATAACGCCGTTGCCTTGTAGGGGCATGGTGTAATGGTAACACGTGGG
>JAAZEI010000334.1 GCA_012512355.1 Clostridiales bacterium
GACTTCGCGTCGCATTAAATGAAAACCAAAGCGCTGAAGAAGAAGCTTTGCAGCTGATTGCGTTTTCTGCTGATGGCAGCATGCGCGATGCCTGGAGCCTCATGGATATGTGCCTGAACGACGAAGGCGATCTAACTGAGCTGAGTGTGAGGGAAGCTCTTGGTTCAGTAGACAGAAGTTTTTTATTTCAATTTGTGACAGCCTTGCATGACAAAAATCCCCAAACAGCTTTTCGAATGATTCAGGATATGCATAGTTCCGGCAAAGATGTTCAAGTTTTTCTAAAAGACCTGACTTCTCATCTCAGACTTCTGATTTCCGCAAAATTATCAGGCAACAAAGATAAAACTGACAGATACAGCCAGCAAGCAGTTGGTGTGACACTTGATAGTTTAACGCTGATGCTTGAAAAAGCTGTACGTGCAGAAGGCGACCTTCGATGGGTATCGCAGCCGCGCGCTTTGCTTGAGGTCTATGCGCTGAGTGTCTGCGGGTCAACTGTAAAAACCAGTTCAAGCGCTCTTGATTCAGCCTTGTCTGATCGAATCGAAGAACTTGAGAATAAACTGAAGAGCATCAAGCCAGCTGATAAAGCTGAAGCTATTTTTTCAGCTCCACAAATACCGGCTGTTAATAGTAAGGCAGATGTTTTAGTGCGGGAGCGGCAACAGCCTGAAGATATCCATGAATATAAGAAGAAAATCAAAAGTGTTCAGAATGATTCAATAAAAGCAGATGAAATTGGAACAATTCCAGAGATCATAGCAACAAAAGAGTTACATCAAAAGAAGTCCGAAAACATCCTTCAAGATAAGACCGATGATTTGCTGATCAGCCCGCCTCCTGATATGCGTGAACTCAGCCCCAAACAGATTTGGAACGCCATGCTGGAACGAATCGGTAAAGAGTTTCCTAATATATATGGCATCATGAGCGAGGGAAGGTTTGGTGGTTTTAAAGACGATAAGTTTTTTCTCAATCTCGCTGAGAACCAGCAGCTGTTCATCGGGCTGTTAATGGCCGATGAAAGACGCGAAGCCATTGAAAATATTCTGACTGAGCTGGCCGGTAAACAAGTTTTTTTTGAAGCTGTGAGAGAGAACAACATTGTTGGAAAAATTGACGCAAAAAAGAAAGCTGAACAAGATATCCAGGCATTAAGTGATCTGTTTGGCAGAAAAAATATTATCGTGACAGGACAGGATGAGTGAAGTCGAGTACCAATCAAAGCCTCTGCTTGTGCTTTGTAATTGCGTCAAATGTATTTACAAAGTATTAAGATATGGTATACTACGATTGAATAGTTTTATGAAACTCTCCCTACCCGAAAGGATAACATAGATGAGCGATAACCGATCCCGTTACTCGAGCGCACCGCTTCAAAATCTAAAAAAATCAACGCCCAAACGAAGCAATAGGCCTCAGCCGCCTCGCACAGTAGGAGATTATCAGGATGCGGCCCTTCCCCAACGCAGTTTTTCTGCTTTGCAGATTCTGCTGACGATTATTTTGCCGCTTATTTTTGTTGTTGCTCTCTTAATGAGAAGCAATGCCGTCTATATATTATTCGCATCCATCGCAGCTGGAAGTTTATTATTGATGTGGCTATTAAATGCCTTCGTTCCAAATGCGCGGATGACAATTAGTCTTATACACATTTCCATGATCTTAGTGGC
>JAAZEI010000335.1 GCA_012512355.1 Clostridiales bacterium
CCCTGAAATAAGATTGGAGCAAGATTCATGAGAGTACAAAAACGAAACAGCAGCATTGTCAATTATAAGGAAGAGACCATTGCAAATGCCATTCGCAAAGCCATGACGGAGACCCTGGCCGGAGTGGATGAAGGTCTTTCTGTAAAATTAGCCTCTGACGTCACCCGTCTTCTTCAAGCCAAAGATCTGGACATCGTCACTGTGGACGAGATCCAAAACCATGTGGAAGATTTGCTGATGCAGCATCGGCGGGATGTCGCCAAGGAATACATTATCTATCGCTATGAACGCGATAAGGAACGAAAAAAAGAAGCCATTGAAGGCACCGCCCCAGAGGAAGAAACAGGGCAGCCCAAGCTGCGAGATGAGTTTATCACCAAATACAAGCATCTGCCAAACCCCATGGGCCCTCTGGGCAGCTTTGTCTATTACCGCACTTACTCCCGGTGGATGTCTGAGGATTTGCGCCGCGAGTACTGGTGGGAAACTGTCCGTCGGGCGGTGGAATACAACTGCAAAATCGTTCCCGGCACCCCCAGGGGAGAAGCTGAGGAGCTGTTTGACAATGTCTACAACATGAAGCAGTTCCTTTCGGGCAGAACCTTCTGGTCGGGCGGCACCGAGGCCAGCCTGCGCTACCCCATGAGCAATTTTAACTGCGCGGGACAGGTCATTGATGATTTTACGGCTTTTGATGAGCTTTTTTATCTGCTGATGGTCGGCGCGGGCGTGGGTGTGCGTGTCACGCTGGAGGATGTAGCCAAGCTTCCGTCCATCCGCACACAGCTTCATGTGGTGCACCGGGCTTACGAGCCTGTTGCCCGGGAAGAGCGCGATGACATGACCACGCTGGACTTCACCAAGAAGCGCAATGTGGCTGAAATCATCGTCGGCGACAGCAAGGAAGGCTGGCAGGATTCGCTCAACTACTTCTTTAAACTTCATTTTGCCAAGCGGTATCGCGATATCGACACGATTTATATCAACTACAACAACGTCAGGCCCAAAGGCGAGAAGCTCAAGGTGTTTGGCGGTACTGCCAGCGGCCACGACAGCCTGAAGAACATGTTCCTTAAAATCAAAGGCATCTTTGAGCGGGGCACGGAAGATGATTATCGCCTCAAGCCCATTGACTGCCTGGATATTGCCAACATCATCGGCGAAAACGTGGTGTCGGGCGGGGTGCGGCGCACGGCTGAAATGGTGATGATTGATCCCATGGATCCGGAGGCCATCAGCGCCAAGAACAATCTGTACATGAGAACTGAAGACGGTAATTGGGTCATCAACCCGGAAATCGCGCATCGCCAGATCAGCAACAACTCCATCTATTTCAAAAAGAAACCTGCCCGGGAAGAACTTCGGGGGATGATGCAGGCCATGCGAAACTCCGGCGAGCCGGGCTTCGTCAATCAGGAAGCCGCGGCCAAGCGGCGCGATAATTTCAACACCGTCAATCCCTGCGGCGAGATTCTTCTGGATAGCAGTGGCTTGTGCAACCTGACCACCGTCAACATCATGAGCTTTGTCAAGGATGATAACACCCTGGACATGGAAGGGCTGCTGCGGGCGATGTGGCTTTCCGCCAGAGCGGGCCTTCGCATGACCTGCCTGGATTTGGAATTGGTCCGGTGGGATACCATCCAAAAGAGGGACAGGCTGCTGGGCTGCTCCATCACCGGGTGGCAGGATGCCATGAATGCCATCGGCTACGGCAATGCGGAGCAAACCCGCCTGCTGAGGACCCTGAGGGAGACCGTCCATGCCGCAGGCACGGGCTACGCCCAGGAGCTGGGCATCAATTCCCCGCTGCTGATGACCACCGTCAAGCCCGAAGGCACTTTGTCCCAGCTGCCGGGGGTGAGTTCAGGTGTGCATTTCTCCCATTCTCCCTACTACATTCGCCGCGTGCGCATCTCCGCTGACGATCCCTTGGCCAAGGTGGTCATGAAGCTGGAGTGGCCGGTGTATCCGGAGGTTAACCAGACCTGGGAAAACGCGAAAACCTATGTGGTGGAGTTTCCCATCAAGGCGCCCTCAGGCAAAACCAAGTCCGATGTCTCGGCACTTGAGCAGCTGGAAATCTATAAAATGTTTATGTCCAGCTACGTAGATCACAACTGCTCCATCACGGTGCATGTGCGTGATCACGAGTGGGAGCTGGTGGAGGAATGGCTGTGGAATAACTGGGATGACTGCATTGCCCTCTCCTTCCTGCCCTACGACGACAGCTTCTACGAATTGCTGCCCTATGAAGCCATCTCCCGGGAGGAATACGAAGACAGGCTGGCCAAAATGAAGCCCTTTGTACCTTCTCTGCTCAAGCAGTTCGAATCCGGTGACGACGACCGCGAGCTGGACCAGGAGTGCGCCAATGGGATTTGCCCAGTGCGGTAATCCATCGATACCCCTATACTTTTAAACCATTAAAAATCACCTATTGATCGCATGTTATGATCAATAGGTGATTTTATCTGCTGATTAAAGACAATAAGGGATACAAGGCAGGTCAATCATCGATGGTACACTTATGCCCCAGCGGACAGGTTCCTTCCGCGCTTTCATACCATCCTGGATAATCATCGGCATATATAACGCGAGGGCTGTTATGCTCACGGCTGTATGCCTGACCGCACCAATAAAACAGAGCGGTGCCGCGAGGCATCGCTCTTTTTTATCAAACTTTTTTATTTAATTATGGCTGCATAGCTCCAAATAGAACCAACCAAGCCAGTGCTGATTTAGCAACCAAGCTCAAGATAATATAAACTCTTTCACCATATAGATAGTC
>JAAZEI010000336.1 GCA_012512355.1 Clostridiales bacterium
ACCGGAAATGAAACCCTGGTTCAAAGCGACAATGAAGTTTTTATTTCCAACAAGCAGATGGAAGCATCCTTTGGCGGCGATTCTATCCTAATCCTTTTTACAGATGAGGAAAAGGGCAATTTATTCTCCCTTGAAAATATCCAAAAAATGTGGCAGGTTGAGCAAAGATTCCAATACGAAGACAATATTTTTTCGTTTATGAGCCCGGCCAGCGTCGTTCATCAATTGACACAAAGGCAAAGCACAGAAATTAAAAAACAGGTGCTGATGCTAAGCGAGGGCCTGGAAGAGATGAAGGGCAAAATGTCCGGCCTGGCCTTTGGCGCTTTTGCCACCATGGGCGAAAAGCTTGGGGATGTCTCCAAGGGGCTTTCTACCTTCCACAGCAAAAGCGGTATGATGGTGGCCGATATCCCGGGCAGCCAGGAAGAGCTGGACAATGTCCTGTATGACGAAAACGGTCAAATGAGGTCGCTTTTCTCCAATGTGGTGATTGACGATAAAAATAGTTTAATGGTCGTCAAGCTCACGGGCAATTTGGGTGATGAATATAAAGATCAGATTGCAAAAGACCTGACATCAGCGCTTGAGAAGCAAGATTTTACCAGCATATCCTACGTCATATCAGGAAAGCCGGTGCTTGATTCATCGCTGCGCAATGAAATGAAAACCAATATGGTGATGATGGTCGGCCTGGCCGTTATGTTCATGCTCATTGTCCTCGGCCTTGTCTTCAAGGTGCGCTGGCGCATGCTCAGCCTGGGCATCATCATGGTATCAGTGATTGCGACGATTGGTTTCATGGGCATTTTAAGCGTCCCCATCACCATGGTCTCCATGGCCGTATTCCCGATATTAATTGGCCTGGGCATTGACTATTCAATACAGTTCCATAACAGGTTTGAAGAAGAAAAATCAGTCAGAAGAACCATGACACAAATCGGAAAGGCCGTGGCCATCGCTGTCTTTGCGACTGTGCTGGGCTTTATCTCCCTGTATGCCTCCCCCGTGCCCATGATCCAGGATTTTGGTAAGATGCTGACCATCGGTGTCATCATCAGCTTCCTGGGCAGCGTACTGCTGCTGCTGCCCATCCTGACCCTGAGAAATAAAAATGACAAACAGACCCAGCAGCATGCAGCACTCAAGGAAATTATACAAAAAGAGACTGTGCTGGACAAAATCCTGAAGTTCTCAACAAAGAAAGTCATCAAATTTTCAATTCCCATATTGATTGTTGTGATCGGGCTTTCAGTGACAGGATTTTTGGTGGATGGCAAGGTGGGCGTTCAGACAGACATTGAGACCTTTATGCCCCAGGACATGCACGCATTAAAAGACATCCACTTCATCCGGGATACAGTCGGTTCAACTGATCAGGTGGTCCTGTACATGAAAGCCCGCGATATCCTGACCCAGGAGAATATCGACTGGATACAGACGCAAACCAAGAACATTGAAGAAAAGTATTCTGACATTGTCGTGGGTGTAAAATCACTCGATACCCTGGTCAGCAACCTCGCGCCCGATACTGCTCTGAGCTCTCAGGAATACATCGACATGGTGGACACCCTGCCCAAGCAGCAGGTCAGCATGTTCTTAAACGATGATCATTCAGAATCTGTTATCCTGCTGAACATCAAACACTTGCCGACTGAGGACTTGCAAAAGTTTATCAGCCAGTTAAAGGATGACACCGCCAATACCTCCATGAAGGTTCAGATCACCGGAAAGAGCGTTCTGGATGTAGAGATGGTCAATGGCTTAACTTCCGGCAGGATCAAGATGACCATCATCGGCCTGGCCCTTGTATTTGCAGCCCTGCTGATCATCTACAGAAACCCCTTCAAGGCCCTCATCCCCATCCTGCCGGTTGTCCTCATCATCGGTATGTCCAGCGGCATCATGTACCTGCTCAACATCCGTTTTACCCCCATTACGGCCACGCTGGGGGCTCTGGTTTTGGGCATGGGCACAGAAATGACGGTCATGCTGCTGGAGCGATACCTCGAAGAGAGAAGAACCGGGAAAGATAAACTGGAGTCCATGCTCATTACCGTCACCATGATCGGCAAAGCCATCGTGGCATCTGGCCTGACGACCATCGGTGGGTTCTCAGTTTTGATGACATCTGAGTTTATTATCCTGAGGGACTTTGGTTTCATGACTGTCATCAACATCACCCTGGCGCTGCTGAGTACCTTTATCGTTCTGCCGGCCATCATTATCTTGCTGGACCGTCTCCTGCTGAGCAAACACGAATTCGAGAAAATTAGAATCCTCAAAGAAACAAAAAAATCCAGATTAGCCACCTGATAAGTAGCCTTAAATTGAAAACTGCCTGTCAGAATCATCGACAGGCAGTTTTTATACCGGTATTTTTATACTTTTCGAATGAGTTAATGCACCGATGTTTCGAAATATTTTTTGCCCCCGATAAGTCGAGTAAAGGAGGCATAGCGCAGTCTACGCTGACTGAGCAAGACAAGGCGGGGGCGGAAAAGAATCGATGCATCAAAGCATGAATGATTGAGGGTAGTATTATTTGTAGCTGATGGCCTGCTGTCTGCAGTTTGTCACACAGTCCATACAAACCAGGCAATCCGTTTTGACGATGTGGTGTTTATCAAGTTTCTCGACAGCCTTGGCAGGGCATACGCGCATGCAGGCACCGCAGTTGTTGCACTTATCTGC
>JAAZEI010000337.1 GCA_012512355.1 Clostridiales bacterium
AAGCGATTCTGGCTTTATTGAACAAGTCGATGGCTTCATCCGCAGTGTCGCCGCTAAAAACAATGCCGGCTTTGATGATCAGATGAAAAGCATAATGGTCGATCCCAACGGAGGTCAGAATATTCTCAAGGTTGTTGAAAACAACTTTGCCGAGGTTCTGCTCATCACATTCTTTTAAAACAAGGATATATTCATTATAATCACTCGAATATAAATCGCTCTTTTCATGTGTGAGCTTTATCCCGGAAATAACTTTTTGAATGATGTCTCCCAATATGCCGTAGTCCACATACTTGCTGATTTCTCCAAGATTCCTGATATCAAAAAACACCAGGCAGAATCTTTCGTGATTGCGGATCATTATATTTAAATCAGGAAACAGCTTATTGGTGTTGTAAAGCCCTGTAAATTGGCTGGTTAAATCTTTTTGGGTCATGCGAAGGGTCAGCTGATTATTTTTTTCGAGGATATACCCCATCAAAAACCCGACGCTCGTATACATGAGCATCCGGATGATCCAGTTAATTGGTGTCTGCATGGTTGCCAAGTCAACATCCAGCGGCATGAGGGGGCCTGACAGGATGCCCAAAATAAGGGCAGTGATCACACCGCCCACAATCTTCCAATAGTATGCCGCCAGCAAAATGATAACAAAATATAATTGCGGCCAGGCGGTCTTGGTGCCACCAGTAATAAATACAAGATATGTCGCAAGCGCGCTTAAAATGACAACGAAGAGGATTCTGTAAAAATCTCTCAATCTTGCGTTTTGAATCTTTCCAAGAAATTTCATGTGATGTACATCCTATGCGGAATAGCTTTGAAAAGCAGAGATGGTTACTTTGTATTCTGCTTTTCTGTGAAGGGGTTAGGTACAGTTGTTGTTGGCCGCTCTTGCGTCCTGGTAGAAATAGTCTCTCTTTTATACTTTACCCAGAAAGAGATAGGATAACCCAATAGATCAGCATATCAAGCATGAGCGCTCAAATGGATATCGCTGACAAGGATAACCCGGTTTCTGTGTCCTGTCTCATCCGCGCAGTCACAGCGACAATTCGCGGCGTCAATGGTCTTTTTTGAGGTGAAATAACTTTTTTGGTGCAGAGGTGACAGTTTTAAACTGACACCTGGAACTATCACTTCTGTCACCTCCAAGGATTCAGGCCTTTTCCTCGATGAATTGTAAAATGAAGTGCGCCGCCCGCCAAGAGTGTAACATAAGTGAAGAAGTAGCTTTAACTGTGAGAGAAACTAAATAAAAGTATAATTGAGGTTATCGCACAGGAGTAAAAAACAAACCGGGATTCTCTATTGCAGAGAACCCCGGCTTTTTGATGATGAATATTTAGACCGGTAGCAAGGTTTTGCCATATACCTCATTGATCACCTGCGCCAGGCTGCAATAAACGGCGGAAGCTCCGCAGAAGATACCCACCCAGCCGCCCAGCCTGGTGAAGAAGATATTGCCGGTGAAGTCTCCCATTGACAGCTGAAAGAACAGCACAGCGAGGCTGAGGAACACCACCTGAAGGCCTTTGTTTAAACGCAGGGTGCCAATGAACATCAAAAGCGTAAATACACCCCACAGCAGCAGATACCAGCCCATGCTGGTCAGGTCGGCAGCTGCGATGCCTTCAAAGGGGTTGATCCAAATGATAATCAATGACCACCAAAAGAAGCCGTAGGCGGTGAAGGCTGTGGCGCCAAAAGTGTTATTCTTAAAAAACTCCATGATGCCTGCGATGATTTGTGCCGCCCCGCCAAGGGCAAAACCCATGGCGACAATAACGATGGACAGTTTAATGAGCCCGGCGTTGTGAAGATTGAGCAGCAGGGTCGTCAGGCCAAAGCCCAGCAGGCCCAGGGGAGCGGGGTTGGCAATGGAAATTTTTGTTTCTGAAACCATGAAAATCCTCCGATAAATCGTAATGTACAGCCTTGCTATGATAGTTGAAGGTGATCTGCTGTTCAATCAGCTTCAATGGATTAATATACAGGACGAGATTCTATCAAAAAGCTTGCTTCAATCCAGCATTTCCAGCATAAACTGCATGATCAGGTCATCACTGCCGGGGTAAAATTCATGCGCGAAGTCCGGGTAAACAATCATGTTTTTAGGAGAACTGATGCGATTGAAGGCTGCGTACTGAGTCGAAGGCGGACAGATGTCGTCCATCAGACCTGTCAGCATCAGCACCCTGGAATGGATTCTGCCTGCCATGTGCTGGTTGTCTATATAACCCAAACGCTCAAAAACCTCATCCTCTCGCTGATGGCGAGGATCAAAGCGTCTGAAGTAGTCTTTGAGTTCCTTGTATGCGCCTTTGGCTAAGTCCAGCGCCCACACCCGTTTAAAGTCGCAGAGGAATGGCATCTGGGAGGCGATGCGATTGAGAGTGGGGGTGAGGGCAGCGCAGGCCAGGCTCAGTCCCCCTCCCTGGGATCCGCCGGTTGCGGCGACGCGAGTTTCATCTATGTCTTCCATGGACATGACGATGCGCGCGAGCTTGGCGCAGTCGAGGTATATTTGTCTGAACAGAAGCTTGCGGGGGTCTTCTTCATCCAAACCGCGGATGATTTGTCCGCAGAGGGTGTTGCCCACTGTGCCGCCCAGATCCTGTGACTTGCCGCCCTGACCCCTAACATCCATCGCAAATACGGCAAAACCGGCGGCGACATAGGAGAGCTTTTGTGTCCAGTCGCCGCTGTTGCCTGCATAGCCATGAAATTGAAGGAGTGCCGGCAATTTACCGGATACCTGCAGAGGCATCAGCATTTTGGAGTAAATTTTTGCGCCGCCCAGACCAATAAAGGTGAGGTCAAAGCATCTGGCAAAAGGCACCTGATAATCCGATGGCAATAAGTCATAGTCAAGACCGGTCTTATCCAGCTCCTCCAAACTCAGGTCCCAATAAGCATCAAAGTCTGCCGGTTTTGGATTGATTCCCCTGTAAACTTCAAGCTCTTCTCTTGGCATGTCAATAAG
>JAAZEI010000338.1 GCA_012512355.1 Clostridiales bacterium
TCTGCTCGAAATGCCACCCTTTCTTTACCGGCAAGCAGAAGTTGGTAGACACCGGTGGCCGCGTAGACCGCTTCAAAAAGCGCTACGGCGTCTAATACATTTGCAATCAGACGGGCAGACTATCGCGGCTTAGGCGGTGGGTCTGCCCTTCCTTATATTATAGCAAACGTTTCAGCTTAATCACCATCAGCTGATGGTGATCATCACACGCGCTGCTTTGAGGACAGAGACTCATCTGCGGCGTCTACTCCAATGACTTTAGAGGTAAGATATGTCAATCAATGAAAACTCCAAAACGAAGCGACCGGACATCGGCGGCCAGGCTGTTCTGGAAGGCGTCATGATGAAAGCGCCAGACCATATTGCCGTGGCTGTGCGCCGTCCCAACGGCGATATCGTGGTGAAGCGCGATGCCTACAGCTCGCCTGCTAAAAAGCACAAATGGATGGGCCTGCCCTTTATTCGCGGCGCTGTCAACATGGGCCTGATGATGCAGCTGGGCATGAATGTGCTCACCGCCTCGGGCGAAATGAGCGGCATCATGGATGAGGAGCCTTCGCGCTTTGAAAAATGGCTGGCCAAGAAGCTGGGCAAGGGCGTTGATAAAGTGGTGATGGGTGTGGCGATTGTGCTGGCACTAGTGCTGTCAACAGGCCTGTTTGTCCTGCTGCCCAACCTGCCTGCCAAGGCGCTTCGGGGTGCAGGGTGGTCGCTGTTGTCCGTTAACCTCATCAGCGGCTTGATCCGCATTTTTATTTTGATTGGCTATCTGATGTTCTGCGGGCTGATTCCCGACATGAGAAAGACCTTTCAATACCATGGGGCAGAACATAAGACGGTGTATGCCCATGAAGCCCAGGTGGAGCTGACGCCCCAGAACGCGCAGACCTATTCCAGGCTGCACCCACGCTGCGGCACCAGCTTTCTGCTGATCACCTTTGTGTTTTCGATCCTGTTTTTCTCAAGCATGGACCAGGTGATCCTCAGCCTGTCGGGCTACGATATGGCCAGCAATTACCTGCTGCGCATCTCCTCGCGCCTGCTGATGCTGCCCCTGGTGGCAGGTATCAGCTACGAGATCCTCAAGTCGCTTGCCCATGCTGACAGCAAGTTTGCCCGAGCGCTGCGCTGGCCTGGCCTGCAGCTGCAGAGGCTGACGACAAAAGAGCCCACCCTTGAAATGCTGGAAGTGGCCATTGCCTCCATGCAGTCAGCACTGGGCGATTTGCCCCAGGGCGAAAAGACGCAGGAGGGCTATGCCCTGATTAAAAAGGTGCAGACCGCCCCCGCCGCGTGACCATAAGAGAACACTTAAAGACAGCCCGACTGCGCCTTGAGGCGGCGGGTGTGCCCGATGCCGCGGTGGATGCCGCCTGGCTGCTGGGCCATGTCCTTCATCTAAAAGCCCTGGAAGTGCAGGTGCGGGGGGACAAATCCCTGGATGCACAGCAGCAGGCGGCCTTTGAAGCGCTTGTGCTGCGCCGCGCCGCGCGCGAGCCCCTGCAGTATATCCTGGGCGAGACGGATTTTATGGGCCTGCGCTTTTTGGTCCGCTCGCCTGTCCTCATCCCCCGCAATGATACGGAGCTGCTGTGCAGCAAAGCGCTGGAGAGGCTAAGGCCGGGCGACCGGGTGCTGGATCTGTGCACCGGCTCAGGCGCCATCGCCATCAGCCTGGCCATATTGGCGCCGGGTATCACAGTGGATGCCAGCGACATATCGCCCGATGCGCTCCAATTGGCGGGGAAGAATGCCGCGATGCACGGCGCTAATGTAAACTTTCGCGAAGGTGACCTTTTTGACCCCTGGCAGGGGCAGCGATATGATATGATTTGCTGTAACCCCCCCTACATTCCAAGCGGCGAACTGGCAGGGCTGCAGGCGGAAGTGCGCCGCGAGCCGATGCTGGCCCTGGATGGCGGGGATGACGGCCTGGATTTTTATCGCCGGCTCATCAA
>JAAZEI010000041.1 GCA_012512355.1 Clostridiales bacterium
ACTGCCGACCCCTCGCTTAGGAGGCGAGTGCTCTTTCCACTGAGCTACGGGAGTAAGGAGTAAATTGGCGGAAGGTCGTCCGACGATTAGGAGGCGAACGCTCTATCCGGCTGAGCTACGGGGACATATGCAGCACAAGTTCTGCATCCTGCATATTTTAGCACAGTGCAGGGCGCAGGCGCAAGCAGCAGCGGCCATAAGCCAGCCGCGCTTGCTTTTATTGATCCCGCATCGCCTCCGAGCCCGCGATGACATCAAACAGCTCGGCGTCGATGCTGCTCTGGCGCAGGCGGTGGTATTTGTGTTTCAGCTCCTGGAGCAGTTCATCAATATTCCGATCAGCCCGCTGCATCGCAGCCAGCCGGCTGGCATTTTCGCTGGCCAGAGATTCTGTGCAGGCTCGAAAGAGGGTGACAAAGAGAAATTCATGGATGAGCGCTTTTAAAGTCTCGGTGCTGCTGCCTACAACTTCAGGCAGATTGCCCGCCGGCCAGGGCACGCCTGACATTCGGCGCCGCCAGCTCTCATCCAGGGGGAGCAGATGGCGAACCGCGGGCTTGTAGACTGTTTTGGCGAAAGGCCTGTTATAAAACAGCCGGACTTCATCGACCTCTCCCCGGCTGTAACTGGTCTCACTGTCAATGAGCAGCTGGCCGACAAGCGGGGTCACCCCTTTGATGGTATTTGGCAGAGAATAGAGCCCCACAGGGGAAAAACCGGCATACCTTAAAGCGTTGTAGACGCGCTCACCCACCGCCCAGATCACCTGATCACCAGGCAGTGCTGCGAGTTTATCCCTTGTATAATTGACAATCACCTCATTAAATCGGCCGACCATCCCCTGATCCGACCCGATCACGATAGCGCCCGTGGTGCGAACAGGGTTCCGGTCACTGGAAAATTCAGCCAGGGGTGCCAAGCCAATCTCGCGCAGGCACAAGCCAAGTCCCTGCTCGATGGTGGCGTAATAATCAGATAGCGAGGCCACGGCCCGCTCGTATTGACCGATGCTCGAAGAGGCCATGCCCTTCATGGTACGGACAACGGATTTGAGGTCGCCGGCACTTTTTATCTTCCGGCGCATGCCCACGGTGCTTTCGCTCATGATAACCTGTATGTTTTATGCTGGCACGAGCCAGCGGCAGACATACATTCCTTTCCCATTCTGATGCTTATCCCTGACTGTCTTTCTATGAGGACTCTTGATATCATCTTACATATTGTCCCGCTCAAGCGTCTGCTGCCTGAGGTCCCGGGCTGTCTGGGGCTGCTCTTCCCCAAAGGGGAGCAGGGCCTCTCGCGCCAGTTCCAGGAGGGTCTGGCGGGTTTCATCGCTGAGCTCATCGTCGGCTTCAAACCCTTCACGTATCGTCAGGGGGATTTGCCGCGCTGCCCGGCGCAGTGCCTGTTGGGCATCTTGGATCTTTTCAAAGGGCAGCACATCCAGCAGCCCCTCGCTGAGTGCCAGAAGAATCATAATCTGCGCCGGTACAGAGACCGGGGCAAACTCCGGCTGGATAAAGCAGGCGCGGATTCGACGTCCGTGTTCAATGATTTTTTGTGAATCCTCATCCATGCGCGCGCCGAACCTGGCGAAGTTCTCAAGTTCCTCAAACTGGGAATAGGCAAGCTTCATGTGCTCCGCCACCTCGCGAAACACCGGCAGCTGCGCCTGGCCGCCAACGCGCGAAACGGATTTGCCCACATCAACAGCCGGCAATATGCCCAACTCAAACATCGTGGGAGACAGGTAGATCTGTCCGTCTGTGATGGAAATTAAATTCGTGGGAATAAAGGAGGAAATGTCCTGTGCCTGGGTCTCAATAATCGGCAGCGCCGTGAGGGAGCCCCCTCCCTGTTCTTTTCTCAAATGTGTCGCTCTCTCCAGCAAGCGGGAATGGATGTAGAATA
>JAAZEI010000339.1 GCA_012512355.1 Clostridiales bacterium
ACTATGTCATGAACAATTATGATAAACCCATGAAAATGATATCAACACTTGCCCCCTATGTTGAAGTAGATAAGGTAGACTTGCCAGATTATAAGTTCTAATCACTCTTTTTATAAAGCCGCAGCGGTTGCTGCGGCTTTTTTGCGTCCTTTTTTGTTTTCATATTGGCGAAGAGGCAGGAGTTTTGTCTCTGTTTAGCGAATTAATAATATTCGACTATTTTTGTTTTTTACTTTTTCAACATTATTTGATCCGGGGGTAATACATATGATTTATGAGAACGGGCTGAGGAAGCGTACAACACGAGCGGAATGGGAAGCCGGGGAAAAGTTGGCGGCGCAGGGGTTATTGCGAGAACTGCGCAACATTCCGGGTCTTGTTGAATATATGGTGACAGATGAACCTTATGTCCTCGTTAGGCTGCACGCAGATGAGCCTGCAAAATGCGACTGTGGACAGGAAGGCTGTCGTCATTTGGTGGCAGCTTATCTGCAAGCTGAGAATAGCGGCGCACTAAACGATTTAGAATATTATCATGAGCGCTATGTCAGTGAAGCCTTTTATGAAGCCGTGGAGAGCATCATCCCGCAAACTCCCATGCTGACTCTTGAGCCCTCATTGTTTTTTGATCAACAGGGCATCAGTGTATCATTGCGCGCAGGAGAAGAACGGCTGTATGTTGTACGCAGTATCCCCCGATTTCTATATGCCATCGAGCATCTTGAAGAGGTAGAACTCAGCTCCGGGCACAGCATCAAGCCTCAGCTGAGTGATTTTACGCCGCATGAGGCTTCTTTTTTACGTATTTTACTTAGCCATACGCAGGCTCTTGAGCAAGGAGATGCAAAGCTGAGTGCGCAGCAGGCTCGCAAATTGCCTTTAAAAGGAGAAATCGCTTTGCGTGTCCTGCAGGGTCTTGAGAAGCTTCGGTTTCGTGTTACCTTTGAAAAAGTAACGCGTTTGCAAGAGGGTATAGACGAAATGCTGTTGCCTGCTGTATTTTATGTCAGCGGCAACCGAAATGGTCTGAGCATCCGCGCTCATCTAGATAGCCCTTGTGAATTGGTCGGCAAAGATGGTAGTTTTATGATGATGGATAACCAGCTCATCCGCTTGCTGCCTGAGGATAGGGCATTGGCACGCGTTGTACTGCCGCAGGAGGACAAGCTGTTTAGCTTCCCCAGGGGTGATATTGCAAGGGTTACGGGTGAGTTGCTGCCTACGCTGATGCGCAGCCATGCTGTCATCTTGGATGAAAAGCTAGAACGCCGCATGATTAGAAGGCCTCTCTCCTCCCGCGTTTATTTGGATCAGCAGGGCAGCACCATCCAGGCGAAGGTGCGTTTTGTCTACGGAGACATTGAGCTGGATCCTTTCTCGGCTGAAAAAGAGGGCAGCCGGTTGCTTTTGCACGATGCGATCGGAGAGCGTAAAGTGCTGGAAGCGCTCGCAGAGTCAGGCTTTCGGGTACAAAAAGGCTTTGTCTATTTATCCGGCGATGAGCCTATCTACCGCTTTTTGACTGATGGCGTTCAGGATCTGGGCCGAAAGGCTGAACTTTTTTTAAGCCAGGATTTCAAACGCCTTAAGCCCCGGACGCCCACACTTTCAGGCAGACTCAGCGGGACAGCCAGCCAACTGCAGCTATCCGTGCTGGATGACGGCACCCCCATGGAGGAATTGGTGCCCTTGCTGCAGGCGATTCGCAGCCGCAAACAGTATTTCAGGTATAAGAACGGTAGTTTCATCACCCTGCAAAATACAGAAAGCTGGCAGGAGTTTGCTGACGCTGCTCTGGAAGCGGTGAAAGATCACAGCGAGCTGCGCAACCTCAAGGGTTATCGCGCAGCCTATTTAAAAGCACTTATTGAAGAAGCTCAGCTTCCCGTGGACATTGCGCCTGAAACAGCACAGCTGGCATCAATAGAACAAAGCGATATCAAAAGCCCGGTGGCAGGACTGCATGGCTATCAGGTTCGGGGCTTTCATTGGATTTATTCACTATATCAATTGGGAATGGGTGGCGTGCTTGCTGATGAAATGGGGCTGGGCAAGACGGTACAAACCATTGCTGCCATCCTCTACGCTGTACAGCATGAAAAAGAAAAGATGCCCAGCATCATAGTGGTGCCTACGACCCTTACCTATAATTGGCTCAGCGAGTTTCAGCGGTTTTCTCCCAAACTTCGCATCCAAATCATATCCGGACCGCGGCCCCGTCGGGAGGAGCTTATCACGCAATTTTTATCCGATAAAGCACCTGATGTGATGATTATCAGCTATCCTCTTATCAGACAGGACATAGATTTGCTAAAGGATATTTCCTTTCGTTTCGCGGTGCTTGATGAGGCGCAGCATATCAAGAATGCACTGAGCTTATCTGCAAAAGCAGTTAAACGCCTGCAAGCCAAAACTCGTTTAGCGCTGTCTGGCACCCCAATGGAGAATAATGTCGCAGAATTGTGGAGTTTGTTTGATTTTGTCATGCCGGGATACTTGCCCAATATACGTGACTTTGTGCGCCGCTATGACCAGGGCAAGAATGCGCCTGATCTCCTGCGCCGTATCCGTCCTTTCCTGATGCGCAGGCTTAAAAAAGAGGTTATGGCTGAATTGCCTGATAAGGTTGAATCAGTTATCACAATCCCCATGACACCTGAACAGCGTAAAATCTATCTGGCCGTTCTTCACCAAAAACGCATGCGTATGGAAGGGCTTATTGAGCATAACGCGCTGACAGCAGGACGGGCAGAGGTGCTGGCAGCCCTTACCGAGCTGCGTCAGATTTGCTGTCACCCTTCTCTGATAATGCAGGGATATGGCGGTGAGGCAGGAAAAATCAAACTGCTGGAGGATATGCTTCCACAGGCCATGGAAGAAGGGCATCGCGTTCTCATCTTCTCCCAGTTTACTCAGATGCTCAAAATTCTTCGTCGCTGGCTTTACCAAGAAGGCATTGAGGCTTTGTATCTGGATGGTGATACAAAGCCTGAAGAGCGTTTGCAGCTGGCTGACCGTTTTAACAAAGGAACAGAACCTGTATTTTTAATTTCACTTAAGGCAGGAGGCACCGGTCTGAACCTGACAGGCGCTGATATGGTGATCCATTTTGATCCTTGGTGGAACCCCTCGGCCGAGGACCAGGCCGCTGACCGTGCCCACCGTCTGGGACAAACACGCAATGTGCATGTGATGCGCCTTGTCATGCACGATTCGATTGAAGAACAGGTGCTCGCGCTGGGGCGCGGCAAACGAAAGCTTTTTGAGCAGCTGATTACGCCAGGCGAACAAATGCCTCAGAAACTCAGTCAGCAGGACGTGCTTCGACTATTCTCTGTTAGTACTAAGGAAGAAGAATTGGCAGAAGCCGAAGCTGAGCAGGCTGAGCAATAGTTGATATCAGGCCATTTTAACAGATTCTTTCTGAGGAGACTTTTGATGTGCACTTCGTAGCAGATGCCGATATGTTGCTCATCTTCATATGAAGGGGTATAATTTGGATGGATGAACGATGCTGATCGAATAGGAGGATATAAAAATGAAGAAAATATTGTTTTTGATGCTAACTTTGACAGTGATAGCTGCTGTCCCAGCACTCGCGAGTGATTTAACTTCAGTTGAGGGTGTATTGACCCGTGAAAGTATCCCGTTCTCAGGAAGCTATCCAGACAATCCGGAAATTGCGGGCGTCAGCCCGACCACAGGGATGCCATGGCAGGGTGTTTATGCACCCGTCATTATGGTGCTGGATAATGCACCGGACGCTTACCCGCACTGGGGTGTTGCGGATGCAGACATCTTCTATCAGGTCCCCAATGCCGGGAAAGGCGCTACCAAGCTGATGGCAATGTTTTCAGATCAGATACCCCAAGCGGCAGGTGGCTCTCGTTCTGCAAGGACACCCTTTGTGGATGTAGCAAGGAATTGGGGTGCTGCCTTCGCCTATGCTGGCTATCCGGATGAAGGTGCTGGCAACAAAGCCAGTGTTCCCATTAAGCTGCGCGAAGGTAAAATGACGCGGGACAACTTATCCTTCAACCTTTTAGGGGAAGCATATTCTCAGCGAATCAGCGGATATGTGTCACCGCATAACCTGTCAGCGAACATCCTGAAGATTCAACAAACTGCGCTGAAAAATGATGTAAAATTCATCCCCCGGCCCTTCCTGTTTACTGATGCCTTGCCGCAGGATGGTCAGGATGCCCGTTACTTGGAACTGAGACATTTCGGAGAGGATGCCAAGACAGGCAATGGCAACTCTGCCAGCTATTCAACCTTTACCTATGATGAACACCGCAATGCTTATGTGCGAACCAATTCATCAGGTGTTTATGTAGACCGTGATGCACCGGATACCCCGATTGATTTTGCAAATGTTATCATTCAGCGTGTTCGCTTTAGCTATTCCAATGGATATGTTCAGCTGAACTATCTGGAGGGGACGGGTGCTGCAGACATCTTCATGGGCGGTAAATACATAGCAGGAGGCTGGTTCCGCGAGAATCTCGATAGCCGCACCGTCTTTGTTGATGAGAGCGGACAGGAGATATCGCTGCAGCGCGGCAAGACATTTATTGTTCTTACCAATGACACGACCCTTGTGAAATATGAGTAAACTTGTATAAATGTATAGATAGGTAAAAAGCCATGCACACCCCCTGAATTGGATGAAACCAATTTTGGGGGTTTTTATGTCTGGGGAATATTACCAAAATGATCGGTTTAATGTCTTATGTCCTCACGTTTTTTCTGGAACAAAGAAGCAGCCCTGAGGCTGCTTCTTTAATTATTTACGGGTTATATTTACTTTTTGGCTTGCTTTTCCTTGATGGCGGCTTGTGCTGCTGCAAGGCGGGCAATCGGTACCCGGAAGGGGGAGCAGCTCACGTAGTCCAAACCAATCTGGTGGCAGAACTCGATGGTGGAAGGATCTCCGCCATGCTCGCCGCAGATGCCCAGTTTGAGGTTGGGGCGAGCGCTGCGGCCTTTTTCGACTGCCATTTGCATCAATGCGCCAACACCTTCAACGTCTACACGGGCGAAAGGATCGCTCTCGAGAATCTTGTTGGTGTAATAAGCATCCAAGAACATACCGGCGTCATCACGGCTGAAGCCAAATGTCATCTGGGTAAGATCGTTGGTGCCAAAGGAGAAGAACTCTGCTTCTGCGGCAATCTTATCAGCAACCACGCAGGCACGCGGGATTTCGATCATTGTGCCGACCTGGAACTCGATGCGGTCGTTTTGTTCTGTAAAAATTTTCTCTGCAGTGTCCATCACGATTTTCTTGACGAATTGGAACTCTTTGAGGGTACCAACAAGAGGGATCATGATTTCGGGTTTGACGTTGATGCCTTTTTCTTTGCGGACTTTAAGCGCTGCCTGAAGGACGGCACGCGTCTGCATTTCTGCAATTTCAGGGAAGGTAACGGCCAGACGACAGCCGCGGTGACCCATCATGGGGTTGGTCTCGTGCAGCTGATTTATTTTTTCAACAATGGCTTCAGATGTCGTGCCCAGCTCTTTTGCAATGGCGGCGATTTCATCTTTCATGCTCAGTTGGGGCAGGAACTCGTGCAGCGGGGGATCCAGGTAGCGTACGGTCATCGGACGGTCTTCGAGAACAATGTACATCTCTTCGAAGTCTTTTTGCTGGAAAGGCAGGATTGTATCCAGGGCGGCCTTGCGCTGCTGCGCATTATCAGAGAGAATCATCTCGCGCATAGCCTTTACACGGTCGGCTTCAAAGAACATATGTTCGGTGCGGCAAAGGCCGATGCCTTCCGCGCCAAATTCAACGGCATGCTGGGTGTCGCGGGGGGTATCTGCGTTGGTGCGCACTTTAAGTGTACGCGCTTCATCAGCCCAGCCCATCAGTTTTGCAAAGTCACCAGTCACTTCGGTTTCGACGGTGGCTACCAGGCCTTCATACACTTTGCCGCTGGTGCCATCAAGTGAAACGTTATCGCCTTCCTTGTAAGTTTTGCCATTGACTGTCATCGTCTTTTTGACGTCATCGATTTGCAGCGCACCTGCGCCAACGATGGCAGGACGTCCCATGCCGCGGGCAACAACAGCAGCGTGGCTGGTCATGCCGCCGCGGGCGGTCAGGATGCCGCGTGCCATGTCCATACCCTCGATATCTTCAGGGGTCGTCTCCTCACGCACCAGGATAACGTCCTTGCCTTCTTTTCCGGCTTTGGCTGCGTCTGCCGCGGTAAAATACAGCGCGCCTGCGGCTGCACCGGGTGAAGCTGGCAGAGCTGTTGTAATAACCTGGGCGCCTTTAAGGGCTTCTTCGTCAAAGTTGGGATGAAGCAGGGTGTCAAGCTGCTTAGGTTCGACCTTCAGCACGGCTTCTTCCTGGGTCAGCTGGCCTTCTTCAACCAGGTCAACTGCAATTTTGAGGGCAGCGGCCGCGGTGCGCTTTCCATTGCGGGTCTGCAGCATGTACAGCTTGCCACGCTCGATGGTGAATTCCATATCCTGCATGTCATGATAGTGATTTTCAAGGGTATCCGCGTATTTGACAAACTGCTCGTACACTTCAGGCAGGGTGTCTTTCATGCTTTCGATGGGATTGGGTGTACGAATGCCGGCCACGACGTCTTCGCCCTGGGCGTTCATCAGGTATTCGCCGTAAAGCTTGTTTTCGCCGGTGGCGGGGTTGCGGGTAAAGGCAACGCCTGTTCCGCAGTCATCGCCCATGTTGCCAAACACCATGACCTGTACGTTGACGGCGGTGCCCCAATCGCCGGGGATATCATTCATGCGGCGATAATATACCGCGCGGTCATTGTCCCAGGAGCGGAAAACAGCCTTGATGGATTCCATCAGCTGAACTTTTGGATCCTGGGGAAATTCAGAGCCCATGGCATCAAAATAAATTTTCTTAAAGCGGCGAACGACTTCCTTGAGGTTATCGGCAGTCAGGTCTGTATCCTGTGTGGTGCCATTTTCACGCTTGACATCTTCCAGGGCATCGTGGAACTTAATTTTGCCCACTTCCATCACGACGTCTGAAAACATCTGGATGAAACGGCGATAGCTGTCATAAGCAAAGCGTACGTTGCCTGTCAGCTTGGCCAATCCTTCAACAGCGACGTCATTGAGGCCTAGGTTAAGGATGGTGTCCATCATACCGGGCATGGAAGCGCGTGAGCCTGAGCGCACAGACACCAGAAGGGGGTTTTCAAGATCCCCAAATTTTTTGTCGTATTCCTTTTCCATGGCAGCCAAAGCTTCGTATATCTGCGCCTCTATGACTGGGGCGATGGTTTTATTGTCGGCATAAAAGCGAGTGCAAGCCTCGGTGGTGACAGTAAAACCCTGGGGTACGGGCAGCCCAATATTGGTCATTTCGGCCAAGTTAGCGCCTTTGCCCCCCAGCTCATTCTTCATGGTTGCATCGCCTTCACGAAACAGGTAGACGTATTTGTTCATGTATTCTCTTCCTCCTAAAATAATAGTCGTTCTAAATTGGTAAAAATGCTGCTAAGCAGACATAATCCAATTAATTATACCCTGTTTGCAACATAATATCAATGAATGAAATTGCGTTTTTCTGCATTTTTGTCGATGAATAGACCTTTAAGAAGCGTTTTATGGTGAAAATAGCGACTTAACTAGTGATTGCGTTAAAGTGAAATGGAGCAATACTAGGAATTTTATGAAGGAAAAATTGTTTCGAGAATTGGTCATTTTTGATAGATTGCAGTTTTAAAAGTGTGCTACTGGAACATTTACGGTTTAATATTGTAAGCTAGGTGGTTTCCCAAAAGTCTTTATCGTGCCTATCCCGTGTGATATAATGAATGCACAAAGTGAGGTGAGTATATTGTGCGGTAGGTATTGGATTGCTCCTGAAGAAGAGAATCTTGAATACATAGAACTTTTGCGAGTACTTCAAAAAAGTGATACCGACATTAAGATTCCTTCAGGCCTCATTGTGCCGACGCTGCCTGCGCCGGCCATTACACAGCAGGGCATTGTATTCATGCAATTTGGTTTAAGAAAAGAGTTTTTGCCAAGGGTTTTAATCAATGCCCGTGCTGAAACTATCACCGAAAAACCGATGTTTAAAAAGCTGTTCCATCAGGGACAGCGCTGCTTGCTTCCCGCAAGCGCGTTTTACGAGCCTTCTCCCGACAAAAAGGGGAGAATGTACAAGAGAAGTGATCGCGGCATGATGTTTATGGCCGGATTATATGAAAAAGTCGGAGGACTCCCACAGTTTGTCATCATCACTCGTGATGCGGACGAGGTGGTCTCACCCTCTCATCACAGGATGCCTTTGCTGCTTGGGAACGCGGAGCTAAGGAAGATATGGCTGAGCAATGAAGTGCTGGCAGCCTCACTGCTGCAATTGGATGTGCGTTCTGATTTGCTTGAAATGCCTGCTAAATAAGAGCTTAGAAACAAAAAATCGTCTCTATAACATACGGTTCTTTGGGTTATTTTTATTAAGTGATAAGATTGGCGATCATGATTTGCGCAGAACGAGCGATTTTATAAACGAAAATGCGGCAATCAATCGGTGATCGATAAAATCGATGAACCTTTGGCATGTCGATACTCTATTGGGTTAGTACAGCTTTCAGCCGCAGCAGGGTATCTGTCCACGAGGCCTGGTACAAGGTGCAGCTGTCGAAAGTTTCTGCAATGTGCTCCAGGCGGATGAGGCCATCACTAAAATGAATCGTCACTTCTTCTAAATCATTGTTAAATTCATCCACCCAGTTCCAGCTGAGACGCATTAGCTGATAAGGGATAAATTCCAGTACCTCTCCGTAAGCACCAACACCAGTTTTGTTGGATGAAAAACGGAAGCTGCCGCCGGCTTGTGCATTAATTTCATAAACTGTATCCGGGTAAATCGGCCAAAACCAATTAGATAATTTTTGTGGATCTATCCACTGAGCCCATATATCTTGCGCTGAAACAGGGATTGCAAGCTCCATTACTGCGACACATTTAGCCATGTTGATCACTCCATTTTAATAAGATGATATAAGTATACTTTATAGCATTATTAATATACCCTATTTCCTGCTTTTGATGCAAGTTTTGGCATTCTGTGCTGTCTATTTTACGACAGGAAAGATTTTATAGGTAAGTTGTAGAATGAATTGCCCCGAGGGATAGAAAAAAGGTTCATCCTTCCTCGCGATCAGTTA
>JAAZEI010000340.1 GCA_012512355.1 Clostridiales bacterium
CTCGGCATGAAGACCCTGTTAATGGGAAACTCTATTCCGACATGAATGCCCTGCTGCTTAAGTACATCATAGAAGAGGTCAGCGGGTTTTCTTTCGAAGAATATCTGCATAAAAATGTCTTTGCTGTTCTGGGTATGAAAGAAACTTTTTCTACGGTGCCCAAAAACAGAGTACAGGATTGTCTGAACTATAATTATGAGCACCAAATTGACAAAGATAGCTATATTATTCAAAAAGACGCCGTCCCCGGGACAGCTCACGATCCCAAAGCGAGGCTCTTGATGATGGGCGGTATGGGATTGCAAGGACATGCTGGCCTGTTCAGCTCTTCACAAGACATGGTTCGCTTTGCTCAGGGCTTGCTGCGAGGCGACTTGCTGGATAGGAAGTGGCTTTTGGAGATTGGCAAGAACAGAACGGGTAAGTTGGTTCCGGGTCAATATCGTCAATTTTTAGGGTTTTTATGTTTTGCGAAAAGTCCGGTTCAATACTTGAGTGAATTGCCCCAATGGATGGGCCCTGCAGCTTTTGGGATCGCCGGGTATACCGGGAATCACATAGCAATTGATCCTGAGATTGGAGCTTTTGATATCCTCCTTGGCAATAGATGTCATATGCGGGTAAGTAAGATTGAGCCAATGCTGCTGGCAAAAGAAAAGTACAGCCTGTCGCGGGAAGGTGCCGGATGGATAAAATGGCCTGATGGACGACAGGTGAAATCAAGTTTTCAATATGTGCACCAGAAAGATGAATTGATTCATAACCCTGTTTATCACGAGTTAAAAAAACGATCTTGGATATAAAATCTTAGTTTAATCCATGAAGGAGAGTCAACATGCAGAAATTGCCCTTTACAAATCTTGGTTTTGACGTTAGCCGTTTAGGCTTTGGGATGATGCGCTTGCCCACCCTCATCAGTGATGAAGGCAAGACAGTGATCAACAGGAAAGAAGCCATTGCTATGGTTCGGCATGCGATTGACCATGGCCTGAATTATGTGGACACCGCCTATGGCTATCATGACGGTGAAAGTGAAATTGTGACCGGGCTGGCACTGAAGCATGGGTATCGTGAAAAGGTCAAGCTGACCACCAAATTACCTCAATGGCTGGTTCATGAAGCCAAAGACATGGACAGGCTGCTGGATGAACAGCTGAAGAAACTCGATGTGCCTTATGTCGATTTTTATCTGATTCACGCGCTGAACAGAGAGTCTTTTCATAAAATGCAAAGCCTTGATTATAAGAGCTTTCTCAAGCGCGCAAAAGCTGACGGACGCATAATGCATACCGGCTTTTCATTTCATGATGATAAGGATGCGTTTATTGAAATAGTCAATGACCATGATTGGGATTTGGCACAAATACAGCTTAATTACCTTGACGATGAGTATCAGGCAACTGTAGATGGGATGTATTATGCAGCGAGCCGTGGAATAGGCATCGTTTGTATGGAGCCGCTGCGCGGCGGTGCGATTGCCAACCCTCCCCAGAATATCCGTGAGATGATGAACAGCTACGATAAGCAGTATTCACCGGTTGAATGGGCATTTCGATATGTCAGCAGCTTCAAGGAAGTATGCACCATTTTAAGCGGTATGAGCAGCATGCAGCAGGTTGAACAAAACCTCGAAATCTTTGGGCGCGTCACCACAAACAACCTAAATGATCAGGACAGCGCTTTTATAAAAAATTTAAAAAAGGCATATCTTGAAAGAATTGCCATCGGCTGCACCAAGTGCAACTACTGCCAGCCTTGCCCTCAGGGGGTATTAATTCCTGATATATTCGAAGCTGTGAACAGCGCATATATGTTTGATGCTCCTGCTGATTTTGAACATGCGTACACTCAAATCATCAAACGAAACGGCGGTGCCGAGCTATGCGTCGCCTGCGGTCAATGTGAAGCCGCCTGCCCGCAGCAGCTGCCAATCATCCAACTGCTGCAAGATGCAGCTGCAAAGAGGAGATAAATCATGCAGCTTTATGGCATATTAATTGCACTGGCTCTGGGTATCGCGGCGATTCTTTGCACTCAAGAAGAAAAGCGGCTGGGCCTTCCCAAAGATACCGGACTGGATATTGTGCTGTATGCTTTGCCGCCCGCTATTATTGCTGCCAGACTCTATTATGTTCTGTTCACCTGGGACAGCTTTAAGAATAATCCGCTTGATATCCTGAAGTTCTGGGAAGGCGGTCTTGCCATTTATGGCGGTGTTATTGGCGGGGCATTGGGAGTTTGGCTGTTATCCAAGCGCAGAAATATCCCGATGCTGCAGTTAGGCGATATCGTTGCACCTGCGCTGCTGCTGGGCCAGGCCATAGGACGCTGGGGCAATTATTTTAATGGAGAAGCGTTTGGGACCGCAGTGCATAATCCTGCCTGGCAGTTTTTTCCCTTCGCGGTCAAGATAGGAGAAAACTGGCAGCTGGCGACGTTTTTCTATGAGTCAATGTGGAATTTTTTCGGCTTTCTGTTTCTTTATTTCAACAGGAAAAAAATGCCGGCACAAGGCAAATATGGTCATGTGCTGTACTGGTACTTCATATGGTATGGCTTGGGCAGGCTGATGATAGAAGGCTTACGCACAGACAGTCTGATGTGGGGTTCTGTTCGGGTTTCACAATTTCTTAGTTTACTCATCGCAGCCCTGGCTTTGGTTAAGATTGTATTTGACTTAAAGATTAAACCTGTTTTTTTATTACTGCCAATGTTTGCGCTGCTTGCTCCCTTTGTGTTAGCAGGTTGGTACGGGATAGGGACATCGTTTATTCTTCTGGGTATAGCCTCGCTCGTCGTATACAGGCTATATCCAAAACAGGCCATTTAGCATGACCAAACAGCAGCTATACCGTTTGCTGATTCATGCAGTTCCGCCTAAAATTGTGAGCGTCCAGGGTCATGGCCTCACGCGATCCGCAGAACAAGAGCTTTTAAAATTGCTTCGCCGACATCGGTGCCGAGGCGGTGTGCTGCGCATATTTGAAGACAAACATACCAGCGCTTCATATTATTTTGGCGAAGCATCAAAAGGCCGAGCTGTGTCAGAGGATACCTTTTTTCGCATCGCCTCTATTTCTAAAATGGTCACGGCCATGTGTGTGCTGAAGCTGGCGCAGCAGGGCTGCATCAGCCTTGAAGAGAAACTTGGGCTTCTGCCTTATCCAGCTAATCTCATGCAGCTGATGACCCATACTGCAGCCATCAAAGATGGCGCGGATTATATAAGAGCTTTAACGCAAGGCGGCAAGCTTTCTGAAATTCTCAAAGGTGACAGTTATTATCAGCATCAACCCGGAGAAAAATGGGCCTACTCGAACCTTGGTGCAGGTCTCATTGCAAGCCATTTAGAACAAAAGATGAATTTGAGCTTTGAGAAGATGATGCAGGGGACTGTGTTTGAACCCTTAAATGCAAAAGCAAGCTTTTATCCTCAGCTGATCCGGGGAGAGCTGGCTGATGCAAGGCGTGTGCTTCCGCCTGCAAAAGAACCGGGGTTTGATGCAAGAAAACGAAAAGCAAAGCCTCTTGGAGATGCTGATATACCCAACCCAGAGCATCATTATCTTCTTGCACAGGGAAACTGCTGTATGAGCGCAGAGAGCCTGCAAGTTGTGGTCAATGCTCTTATTCAGCCAGGTTATTTAAATCAGGAGATGCTGGGATATATGCGCCATGCGCATGCTGGCTTTGGAGAGGTTTCCGCACATCTCAAACAAGGGCTGGGATTGTTTGTTTTGCAAGATGAGAGCATCAGCAAAGCCGTGCTGTATGGCCATCAGGGAAATGCTTACGGCGCCGTGCATGCAGCTTTTTTTGATCCAATAGAACAAAAAGGCATGGTTTTCCTTTCAAGCGGTGTATCAGAGGCAAGAGGTGATTTTTTGGCGGATGTTGTGACAGACTTGCTTAAATTTTCTTTTGGGGAGAATCAATGTCTCAATTAATTGTGGAAATAAAAAAACAGCGTGGTTATTATGTCATTACTCTGGAATCCGGTGAAGATGTTCGTCTGCCAGCTGCTGTCCTTCGGGAATACCCTTTAAAAATCGGGCGAGAGTTTGATGAAAATGAATATCTAGAAAAATCATCAAAAGCAGCTTACCAAAAAGCCATGCAAAGAGCTGTTTGGCTGCTTTCTCGCAGGGATTATAGTGAACAGCAGATCAGGCAGAAGCTTTATGATGCGGCATATCGTGAGGATACTTGCCAGAAAGTGTGCGATTTTTTGAAAGAAGGCCATTATCTTGATGATGCACGGTATGCAGAGAATTTTATCCGACGAAAAAAAGGTAAAAGCGGATCTCGCAAGCTGGCGATGGATTTGAGATACATCGGCATAGAAAAGGAAACAGCGCTCACGGCACTGGAGGATTTCACCCAGGAAGAAGAAATAGAAGCTGCTAGCAAACTGGCGCAGAAATATTTATCTGGCAAATCTTTGGAACCTCAGGAGGCTTTTCGAAAATGTGCTGCATATTTGGCCAGGAGAGGGTATTCCTGGGATACCGTCAAGGCCGCCTACCATCTGGCCAATAACTCTGGACAGGAGGACTTTCCGGAGTAGTCCCGGCGACTGTTGCAGTGAGCAGGCTGACTTCCTTTGCGCCAGCTTTTAATAGCGCTTGAGCACAGGCACGGGCTGTACTGCCCGAAGTTCTGACATCATCTACAAGCAATATGCGCAGCTTGTCAACAGACATTTCTGCAGCGAAAGCACCTTTTATATTATCCTGCCGCTTTTCATGAGAAAGGGTAGACTGCCTTTTGGTTTTAATTGTTTTAGATAAAGCGTTTTGATAGGGCAAGCCGGTTTGAGCGCTCAGAAGGCGGCAAAGCAGCTCAGACTGGTTAAAGCCTCTTTTTTTGTAATTTGATTTATGCAGAGGAACGGGGACCATCAGATCTATCGGGCGTCCGGGAAAGCTCGAGAGCATCCCCTCTATCAGCGGCTCGGCAGCTTGGTATATTCCATCAAATTTCAATCTGACAATAAGCCGCTGGCTGACGCTATGATATCGATAAGGTGAATACGCGGCGGCAAGTCCAACCATTCCGCCCTGGGCACAATAAGCGCAGGCATCTGCATGATGCTTTGGTGATAAGCAGTGGGCGCAAAGATAGTCAACCAATTTTAACTTATCTAGCTCAATGATACACTCATCACATAAAGAATCACCCAGATCAATTTTCCTGGGTTCGTTGCAGCTGAGACATCTGGCGCGGGGGAAGAGCAGCCCTTTTAAGCCTTCAGCTATGGTTTGCAAACTGTACCTCACTTAATCGATTGCAAAGCGCCGTGTTTCGTTTTTGACTGTGATTATTTTGTACCATGCTATAAATTGCCTGTTCATACCCCACAAGAACAACAAGCTTTTTTGCTCGCGTGACTGCGGTATAAAAAAGATTACGGTTTAGCAGCAGATGGTGGCCGCCGACAACAGGCATGACCACGGCTTCAAATGCACTGCCTTGACTTTTATGGACAGAGAGGCAGTAGGCCAGTTCAAGCTCTTCCAGTTTGGCGTATTCATAATCGACATAGCGTTCGTCATCATATAAGACAGTGAGTGACCGGCCTTCTTTGTCAATTGATGTAATGTAGCCCACATCTCCATTGAACACACCTTGGCCTTCTTCATCGTTTGAAAGGTTGCGCCAAGCCAGCATATAGTTATTGCGTGTGTGAATGACTTTGTCCCAACAGCGAAAGGTTGTTTCTGCATAGAGCATTTCATGTTCATCAGACTTTTTTGGATTTAGGGCTGATTGCAGTAAAATGTTGAGTTGATGAACACCGCATGCGCCTTTTTTTGTAGGGGAGAGAACCTGTATTCCCTTATAAGCCAAATCGTCATTCAAAAACTTAGGGAGTCTTCTTTGGCACAAATCGACGATAGTCTTTGCTGTTTCTTCCGGGGATTTGCTGCGTTCAAAAAAAAAGTCTCCTTCCTTTGAATTTAATGTCGGCATCAATCCCTGATTGATTCTATGAGCGTTCTGCACAATCATGCTTTTTTCATCCTGACGAAAAATTTCTGTTAAGCGCACTTGCGCAATCAGGCTGCTGGCCAGCATATCGCCCAGGACATTTCCGGGACCAACCGAAGGCAGCTGATCCTTGTCACCCACCATGATGAGGCGAGTGCCGATCTTGACTGCCCTCAGCAGACTTCTCATCAAATAGATGTCCACCATCGACACCTCGTCAACAATCAAGCAAAAGCAATCCAATGGGTTTTCATCATCCCTCATGAAGCCGCCAAACTCACCGCTGAACTCCAATAACCTGTGAATTGTCTTGGCTTCTTTTCCTGTGGCATCGCTCATGCGTTTGGCAGCCCGGCCAGTGGGTGCAGCTAAAAGAATATCTTCATCATGACCTAATATATGGATAATACAGTTGATGAGCGTTGTTTTGCCCGTACCGGGGCCGCCGGTCACCAGCAAAACACCGCTCTGGGTGGCTTGAATAATAGCCTGCTGCTGTGTTGGGCTAAAAATAATATCATGCTCTTTTTCGAACTTCGCGATTTGTCCCGCGACATGCTCAACCATCATTTGCTGGGAAAAATTGTTGAGTAAATTCAGCTTTTTTGCAATACTCCACTCACATCGATATGCATCAGGTAAAAAAATCCCCTCTTCACCATCAATGTCCTCGCTGTGAAGTTCATGGCCCAGGATCAAAGAAGATAGAATAGGATCAAGCAATTCAGGCTGGCAGCGAAGCAAACCGGAAGCCTGCCGCAATAAACAAACTCGCGGAATATAGCTGTGACCCGATGATATGGATGACTCGCGTAAAACATAAATCAGGCCCGCACGCAGCCGCTCATCTCCCCCTTCAGGGAATCCCAGGGTCAAAGCAATGCGGTCTGCCGTTAAAAACCCGACACCATCGATGTCTTCAATCAATTGATAAGGGTTTTTACGGATAATATCTTCGGCGCGCTCTTTATATTTTTTGCTGATTTTTTCTGACAGTCCGATGGGCAAGCCGTAACTTTGCAAAAAGACCATGCTTTTGCGCAGGGCAAACTGCTGCTGATAACTCTGGGTAATTTGGCGGCTTCTGACTTTCCCAATGCCAGATATTTCTCTCAGGCGTTCTGGCGTTTCGCTTAGAACTTCCAGCGTTTGCTGGCCAAAAGCCTCAACAATCAATCGGGCGGTACTGGGCCCTATTCCTTTGATTAAGCCGCTGCCTAAATAGCGTTCTATCCCTTTGAGGCTGGTCGGGGTTTCTATGCTGCAAGCGCTTGCCTGCAGCTGTCTTCCAAATTGAGGGTGTTGGACCCAATTTCCAGAAAATATGCAGTGTTCACCTGCACTTAACTCTGGCAGAGTGCCCACTACTGTAATCAAGTCGCCCTTTGAGCGTACTTCAATCACAGACCATCCGTTTTCGCTGTTGCGAAACAGAGTCCCCGATACAACGCCTCGCAGCTCCTCAGCCATGCCGGGGTTCAGACCTCATCCCAGATTCGCCGGGCATTCTTTAAGCTGACTGCTGTGGCATACAAACCATCTTCTAGTCCTTCGAATTCGATGGCAATGGGCCCATTATAATTTGCGTCTTTCAGCGCTTTGAGAGAAGCATATATATCCAAATCTCCCTGAGCTAATATAGCTCCGCGCAAATATTTCCCGCCACGGGAACGGAACCAGCTCCCCGCGCAATCAAACTGTGTCGCGTCGCCTGGATCCCGACGACGGATATAAAAATCCTTTAAATGAACCATGTCACATCTTGAAGCCAACAAAGCCGACGCAGCAACAGCGTCTTCGTCAACACAGACGATGTTGCCTGTATCCAGCAATAAGCCGTAGTTGTCTGAATTGACGCTGTTTAGCAGCCTTTCCACCCGGTCACAGCCATTCACAAAAAAGCCATGATTCTCAAGCAAAGTTTTTACACCACGCTTACGCGCATGTTCACTGATGCGCTGGACAGCCTGTGTCATCTGGGGCAGCAGTCTGTCAAAATCCTTGATTGTATTTTCGTTAAGCGGACGGCGATAATCGGACACATCGTGGCGCATGCGGGGAAGACCGAGCTCTGCTGCGATATCAACCTCGTGACAAACCCTGGCAATCTCCTGCTCCTGGGCCTGCGGGTCTTCCTGCAACAGATTAGCAAGAACAGAATAATTAGCCAGTTCAATCCCTGCATCCAAAGCGCGTCGTTTGGTTTGATTTATCTTGTCATAGTCAATTTTCAAACTCACCGGATCATCAAATCTAAAAGAGAAGGGAACAAGCTCCATACACTCCGCGCCTTGTTTGGCAGCCCAATCGATTGCGTCGAACAAAGATATTTGCCCTTTTGAAATTTCTCTGTCCAAAGAATAGGAACTGATACCAAGTTTCATGTTCAGGGCCTCCTTTTTTGTTTGAGTTACTTTTGTTGTTTTGTTTTTAGTTTATATTGAAACCTGTCAATGACTTGCTCATAAGCGTCGACGATGTCATGCATTAAGCTATCCCAAGAGATTGGAATGCTTTGCTGCGCTGCAAGGCCAAGCTCTTTTATTTTTTGCGGATCATCCAGTGCAGCGCTGATGGTATCGCTGAGATCCTGTGAAGTGTCTGAGCATAGCAGCCCGTTACGGCCATCCTCAACAACTTCTGCGGCATCGCTTCCAATAATTAGAACGGAGGGGGTTCCCATGACGGCAGCTTCTCTTAACACCATCGGGGCATTATCATAAAGCGAAGGAAAGACAAACAAGGAGGCACGCTGATAAAGCGCATCCAGCAAATCCGCGTCGCCGATATGCCCTGTCATGAGGGTTTGATCCGCAATCCCCAGGTCTAATATTTTTTGCTGAACTTCTTGCTCATCAGGGCCCTGGCCAACCAGGCAAAGACGAAAATCTTTACCTGAACTTTTTAATAATGCCGCAGCTTCCAATATTCGCAGCAGATTTTTTTTCCAGTTAATCTGACCCACAAACAAAAGCATAGGCTCATCGTGGATTTTCAACCTCTCTTCCAACTGAGCAAAAGAATCCTGCTTTGGAGTTCTGAGTGTGACGCCGTTTGGCATAATTCGGATATGGCCTTTAAAGCCATATTGGCGCAGCACTTCTCCCGTGGATGTACTGACCGCCCAAACATCATCGCACTTTTCGTAAAAATTGATAAGGTTCTTGACTATGACTTTAGAAATCGAGGCACTTTTTGTGGCTTTATAAAAGTCATCATAATATTTTGAATGAAAACTTGCTACGAGGGGAACGGTTTTTCGATTTTTTGCAAGCCGAAGCGCTTCACGTCCGGCACTGAAAGGACCATGGGTGTGCATGATATCCATGGGAATCATCTCTATTCGTTTGCGGTAGTGCTTGTCAAAACGTGGTGAGCCAATCTTATACTGCGGAGCTGTGGGAACAGGATAACTTAGATAATCAACCAATTCAAAGGGGAAGTGTCCGCGCTGACCAGTATTGTAGAGTGGGGCAACAACCGTCACTTCATGCGACAGATTGGATAGTCCCAGTGCGTAAGCGTGAACCACACGGCCAACCCCATCAGTGATGGGCAAAAAAGTATCTGTGAACTGACCGATTTTCATTAGCTGATTCTCCTGTATCTTCCGGGTCTTGCAAACTGCCTGCATTATAGCGGAAATCCATTGCGCTCGCAAGCAAAGCAGTCTATGTTAGTGCTTAATCTATAGGATTTCATTGACATGCACATCACAAAAAGTTAAGATAGAATTATAAAAAAGGAGGATCATATAATGGGCAACAATAAAACGCTTGTGATGGGTGTTATTGGCTCGGATGTGCATGCTGTGGGGAATCAAATCCTCAATTATGCCTTCAAAGAAGCCGGGTTCAATGTGATTAACCTGGGTGTGATGGTCTCGCAAGAAGAATACATAGAAGCTGCTATCGAATCTGATGCCGATGCCATTTTGGTTTCCTCCCTCTATGGTCATGGCGAACTGGACTGCGAGGGCTTGAGGGAGAAGTGCGATGAAGCCGGCCTTGAAGACATTCTCTTATATGTTGGCGGTAACATTGTTGTGGGAAAACAGCCTTTTGACGAAGTGGAAAAGCGTTTCATCGATATGGGCTTTGACAGGGTATTTGGGCCGGGCACTTCACCTGAAACCGGCATCGATTTTCTTAAAGAAGATTTGGGAGTGTAAGAATGCATCCGGTACTGCTTATTGACTTTGGATCTACATATACCAAGCTGACAGCAGTTGATACCCAAAACAGGTCTATACTAGCCACCGTGCAAAGTTATACAACAGCAGCGTCTGACATATCCATTGGTTTTGAAAAAGCGCTACATCTGCTTGAAAATAAGACGGGCAAGCTGCAGTACAAAGCAAAACTTGCCTGTTCAAGCGCGGCGGGGGGGCTCAGGATGGTGGCCTGTGGGTTGGTACCGGCACTCACAGCAAAAGCAGCCCGATTTGCTGCCTTTGGGGCCGGCGCTAAAGTGATAAAAACTTATGCGTATGAGCTGACTGATGAAGACATCAGAGAAATAGAAATAATATCACCCGATATTCTGCTTCTGGTAGGCGGAACGGATGGCGGAAACAGCGCAGTGGTGAAAGCAAACGCTTCATTGATTGCGCAGATAAAAGGTGGA
>JAAZEI010000341.1 GCA_012512355.1 Clostridiales bacterium
ATGCAAAATCACAGTGTTGCAATCTATTCGCGCAGTGGGTACACCTCCTATGCAAGGCTTGCAGCGAGTTCTCCAAAATACGGAGGGAAACTCTCCAAATCTCTGGATGTTGCCCAATTCCCGCTGATGAAGTCGCGGCTTGACCGCGGCGAATGTTTCACAAACACCTCGCTTGAGCCGGGTTATCCTGCTTTCTCAGCTCCTGTTATGCATGACAATCGAGCCATCGCCATGATTGCTCTATGGGAAGTGCCTTTTGATCAGCAAACGCTATATCATCAGAACCTTTTCAAGGTGGTGGCAGGCCTTGTGCAATCTGCCATGGTGAGAACGCTGCTGTATTTTAATTATTCAAAGGATATGTATCTGATGAATACACATATTATGACAGCTAAATCTTTTCAGTCTGCGCTGGATATTTATCTTAGGATGAAAAAACAGCGGATATCCGATTACACTTTGCTTCGTGTCAGCAGCATGGCTGAGGACATATCGCTGTCAGAGATAGACCAAAAAATAAGCAATGTCATCAGGTCGACAGATCATATTGGTCTTTGGGAGGATGAAACCTGCTTTGTTTTACTGCCCCAAGCAGTCACGGCTGATATACCAAAGATTGAGAATCGGCTGATGGAAGCAGGGTTCTCCTGTGAAGTTGTTTTGTCTGAGGCCGTATATGAATAGCGATTATGTATTGTCTTTGATACTTGGCTCACATGGGTTGCTGGTTTTATCGGCGCTGTTATATGCGAATGTTTCCAAGCGCAGAATAGACGCGTTTTATTACCTGTGGATGCTGCTGCTGCCGGTGTTTGGTCCTCTCTCCGGTTGGCTTATGCTCAGAGCCATCGGAAAAATGCCTCAAAAGATTGAAATGATTCACCGCAGGGATGATGAGAGAGAAAGCCCCCTTCCTTCTTTGCCTGCCGCGGAGATGGTGCCGCTGGAGGAAGCGCTGCTCATCAATGACCCACGGCAGCGCCGTACGCTGATGATGCAAGTTTTACGCTCAGATCCCATGCAGTATCTGGACCTGCTCTTGATTGCACGTTTCAACGAAGATAGTGAAACGGCGCACTATGCAACAGCAACCATCATGGAATTAAGACGTTATTTTCATTTGGGGCTTCATGAAAAACTCAAAGAGCTCACGCAAAATGAAACGGATATTAAAATGCAGCGGGAGTATGCAGACCTTCTTCATGTTTACTGTCAAAGCGGGCTGCTGGAAGGTTCGCTGCTGAAGAGTCAGCGTATCAACCTTAAAAAAGCCTTGGGAAAATGTCTGATGCATATGGAAGACCCGCAAGTGCTTAGCATGATGGTTCAAAACAGTCTGGCATTAAACGATATTGATGAGGCAAGAGCTGCGGCAAAAAGACTTTTAATCAATTGGCCGCTGGAGGAGAATAGCTGGCTGGAGGGAATGCGGGTTTGTGTAGAAACCTGCGACCAGAGCTGTATGATCACTCTTCTTGAGAATATGGGCAATACCTCTGTAGACTTTACCGGCAAGGGACGCAGGCAGCTGCTTTTCTGGGGAGAGAAAAAACATGAAGAATAAATTCTTTTTAACACATCTTATGATACCTGTCCTCATCATGGCAGTATTGGCAGGCGCGATTATGCTTGAAAAACAAGGAGCTGC
>JAAZEI010000342.1 GCA_012512355.1 Clostridiales bacterium
CCTTTAGACCTAGGTTTACAAGGTATTAATTCCAGTAGGAACAGTTATGTTTGTTCGAATATCACTCGTGGTTACGATGCAACCTTTTCAACTTCTATTACAGAAAATGCAGTTTACAAACAGAATGCATGTTAGATTTGCACAATATTGTGATTTTATGTATTTTTATCTGGAGTCGTTAGGAGGTTGATGCATGAGCCGCTGTTTGCGTGGCATCATTTTACTCTGTGCACTGGGCTTGCTTTTGTTTTCGGTGCCAACATATGCTCAAACATCTCAAGTCGTGATCGCTGTCATCCATCCTGGTGATGCGATGAATCCAGTGATAGAAGAAGTATATTATAAAGCCAACCCAAATTCAGAAATTGTCTATGCGCTCTACGCTGAAGATCAGTTAAAAACGGCGCTTCTCTCGGGAAAGATCGACTTTGACCTGCTCATTCAACCAATTGAGCAAGTTCATTCATATGGTAAAGATGGGTATTTAGAAAATTTATATTCAGTGATGGGATTTGCTCACTGGCCAGACGATTTTCTGGATATACAACACCAGATAGAGCTTGAAGGTTCACTGTATGGCCTGCCCGTAGCTGTTTATCAAACCGTATGGTCTTGGAATGATGCGCTTGCACAGGCGACCGGGATTAAAAAACCCTCATTACCATGGACGTGGGATGATTATAAAGCCTTGTCTGAACTATTGCCGGTGGACATCAATATGGATGGAACGAAAGATGCATATCTGATGTATGGCCAAAAAACTCAAGATGCCGCTTTATCCAATGTGCAACTGGATAATTTGTATACATACTTCCGTTCTTACCCAGGCGATTTTTCATCAGAGCGTTTTAGAAATCAATTAGACATTTTTGCAGGAATTGTGAATACTCCTTCGTTATTGCCTATAGACACGGCTTCCCCACCTCTGTTCAATGATGCCCCGGCGGTGCTCATTACCTATTCCGGAGCCATTTCGCCTTTGCTAATGATGGATGGTCGATATAGTGCAGGTTCTTTTTTGCCGCCACCCGTGTTTGAAGCGGATGATGTATTTTATTTGGGCAGCGCAAGTGTTTGTGCCATGATGAAAAACGCACCGCATCGGGACGAAGCCCTTGCATTTCTAACTGCCATGCTTTCCCCCGAAGCGAAGAGCACTGCATACATTGGAAAGAATATGGTCGATTTAGTTTATAAACAAATGCCAAATTTGCTCTGGTCAGATGATTATAGCATCTATCAACCATCTTTTGCCGAGAAAAGCAACAACCGCTATATCGTCCCGAAGGGACGCGCCTTCAACGCTCGAAATTTTCCGTATACACAGGAACAATTTGATAGTGCGCAGGACTTTCGCAGCCTGTTGAAGGTGTCTTCATTATCAGTGGGAAGGCCCTTTTACGATGCCGTAGTCAAACGCCTTGTGCCGTGGATAAATGGCGCAATTACCTTGGATGCAACTGTTCGGGGATTTGAGGAAGTTTATTCCATGATCGTTACTGAGTAAGTTTTGTTATGCATATGAAAAACGATTTTTTAGAACCGAGTGTTTTGCATCAAGGTCAACAAGTCACAATAAGAAAAAAGAAAAGACGCTATTTTTCGAACAACTGCGCGGACAGGTGGTTATATCCCAAGAGGGATCTCCTTTACTTGGTTCCACAGTTGTCCGGGTTCTTGTTATTCTATGTGTATGCTTTCATTGTTGCATTGCGCTATTCCATGCTTGATAACAATGCGCGAATGGCATTTGTAGGAATCAAGCATTATATGGATGTGATAAACAATCCTTATTACCAGCTTGCTTTGATGAATACAATCAAGTTCAGTTTTTTATCCGTATTAATATCATTGGTAATTGGATATGTACTGGCGCTTTTAGTATTTTGGCATTCAGCTTTCAGATGGGTGACAAATCTTGGGATGCTTGCATTCTTTTTGCCTTCATCGGCATTGATGATGATTTGGCGGATCCTCATGAGTCAGCATGGCACAATCGCTAATGCCCTGTATGTGCTGTTGCCCAACGTATTTTCTTTGAACATGTGGCCGGAGTTTTCGCTCTATGCCTTTTTTATATGGCGATACTTGGGCGTCAGCATTCTAATCTATTTAAGTGGATTATTTCGCATTGAATACCATATTATTGAGGCTGCCAGACTTGAAGGAGCAGGCAGCTGGCTGATATCTCGAAGCATACTATTACCACTCTTGACACGTACAAGTATGTTTAATTTGGTATTTATGACAGTTTTTTCATTGCGGATGTTCCGTGAGGTCTATTTACTCTATGGTGCATATCCTCCGCAAAACCTCTATTTTGTTCAACATTATTTAAGCAATCACTTTGCACGATTAAATTATCAACGATTATCTGCTGCTGCGGTTCTTTTAGCGGCCTTCTTGTCAATGCTTTTTATGCTGATAATTCACGCCTTTCAGAAGCGAGAACAGCTATGAGATGGATGAAGCATGCTTTCATAAAAATTCTATTTGGATTCTACGCAGCCTTTATCCTCCTTCCAGTCGTTTTTATGTTTATGAACTCTTTGATGCCAAGTTGGATCATGACACCTGCCTATGTCAATGGGCAGACAACAAGGCTTGCTTTCATTCCAATGCCAATAACCCTATCCCAGTATAAGGAAGCCCTTTTGCTGGATAGCCAACTATTAGATGCATTTTGGAATGACTTGACATGGTCAATTGTAAGCGCATCCTGCCAGGCTTTGTTCGCTTTGGCAGCAGGCTATGTGTTAGCGAAAGTATGTTTCATTGGAAGAAGGTTAATTCTGGTACTGTTTATTTTTACCATGCTAATGCCACTCCAGGTTTTGATTGTGCCACAGTATGTCATTGCACAACAATTCAACATTATTAACACACGATGGTCTCTTTATTTACCAATTGTATTCGCGCCGTTTGGCAGTTTTCTTATGTGCCAGATGATAGCCCAACTACCTGAAGAAATGATTGAATACGCACGTTTGGAGGGAGCGGGGACAAGCACAATATTATACCAAATTGTTATGCCCTATGCTTTGCCAGGATTATGGCTTGTGTTCGTGTTTACGTTTGCTGAAGCATGGAACATGATTGAGCAACCACTCATTTTATTACGAGATTCAATTCAATACCCACTTTCGCTTTTGATACATATCCAAGGGCAGTTTTTACCACAGTATGTGCTGGTTGCAGCCCTCATCATGATGGCCCCAATCCTGTCTTTTCTGCTGTTTATGCGCAAGGGTGAATTAGGAGGATTAATCAACCTGTGAAAAAGGAAATGCAGAACGATGCGCGCAAGTACGGTGTTAAACGCTGGGTTGCACTCATGCCACTTATATTGATAGCAGTTGTGACTTTGATTGGGAAAACGTATCGTTTCCATGCCTTGCCCAAAGTTAATGCAACTACACTGACCAGTGGCTCTTTCCCGGTGATGCTATCACTGGAGCAAGCACGGGTTATTTCGCAAGAGGTGATACCCATCATTATACCAGATGCGATAGATGGTAAACTATCACCCACTTCTATATTTGTTAAAGAAGGTGCGATGGTTGTAAAAGGGCAGCCGTTACTAGCCTATCATCAGCAACAAGTGGATCAGTTATTGGTAGAAACAAAACTTTTGGTTATTGAAGCAAAGGAAGCAGTATATCAGTTTAAAATTGGGTTTGAGGACGCTACTGATCAGGCAAGCAAAGCCCTTGATGAAGCAACAAAAGAACTTGAAAGAGCAACAAGACAAAAGGATGATAAAAAAATATCAAGATTGCAAAAGGAATTTGGACAACGGCAACATGAGCTTGACATTTTAACGCAATATGGCTATTTCATGAACACAACTCTGCCGGCTTTGCAATGGCATTTAGATGTTGTGTTGCTGGCGCAGAAAGAACTTGATCAGATTGTTGCGAATAACTATCAAATAACTGCTCCAATCGATGGATATGTGATGCAAAGGGATGATATATCCATCGGGTCTGGGCTGAGAACTGGAGCAGCAACCTTTCTGATTTTACCCAATCATGCTAAGTATGAAATTGAATTACCATTACCTGATCATCAAAAGATACTAGTCCCTTCATCCAATGCCCAACTTACGCTGTTTAATGAAGCGAATGCAAACGAAAAAACAACAGCAACTTTTATTGGGCAAAATGGGTCCAACTTGATCATGCGCCCTGATGGGGAAGGCTATATAGATTTTGCGAAACTGAAAGCATATAGTCTGCAGCTCAGCTCTCCTTTTTACCAGTTTATGGCACCTCAAGAAATCGTTGATGAAAATGGAATGGTTTATATGCTACATCCAACATCAGAGGAATACATCTATACCGTATCAAAGTTTCGTGTACAGAAAGAAAAGGGAAACGAGAGATACATCGTTTTATTAGGTGCTTTTCCCACTGATTCTATGTTTATTCTGTATCCAGATAACAACATTACAAGTGGAACGCAAGTGTTCTTGCAACCAGATTGACTTGCCTGAATGATAACCCATGTCGTGGTGCTTGCGTTTTTCTTTGCGCCTCTGCTATACTGGCAAGCAATTGAACAGGCATTCCCGGGGATCAGGCGCCAAAGTAGCGAGCGCGGGCAGTGAAAGCGCGCACAGGCAGTCCGTCCCGCCCCGGTCGCCGCGGCCAATCCCCGCCGTATCCCGCGTTAAGGGCTCAAGCGGGCGCGAGAGCGCCAAGCAAGGTGGTACCGCGAAGGCAGCATGTCTCCGTCCTGGCAGCAGGGCGGTTTTATTTTGAAGGAGGATTTATGGCAAAGCAATCAAAGCAGGAATTTGTGCAGCACATCACCCCAAGGGAGGAGAACTTCTCCCAGTGGTATACCGACGTCGTCAAAATGGGCGACCTGATGGACTATACGCCGGTGCGCGGCTGCATGGCCTTAAAACCTTATGGCAACCGCATCTGGGAACTGATCCGCGAGGGGATGGACAAACGCTTTGTGGAAACAGGGCACGAGAATGTGTCCATGCCCATGCTGATCCCGGAATCCCTGCTGCTGAAAGAAGCCGAGCACGTGGAAGGCTTCGCGCCGGAAGTGGCCTGGGTCACCCAGGGCGGCGGTGAAGTGCTGCCGGAGCGCCTGGCCATCCGCCCCACCAGTGAAACCATGTTCTGCACCATGTTTGCCCAGTGGGTGCAGTCCTGGCGTGACCTGCCCATGAAATACAACCAGTGGTGCTCGGTGATGCGCTGGGAAAAGACCACCCGGCCCTTCCTTCGCACGGCAGAGTTCTGGTGGCAGGAAGGCCACACCGTGCACGCCACGTCCGAGGAAGCGCAGGAGGAGACCCTGCTGATGCTGGAGGTCTACCGCGAATTTATTGAAGATGTGCTGTGCATCCCGCTGTTTGTGGGGCGCAAGTCCGACAAGGAGAAGTTTGCCGGCGCCAGGGCCACCTATTCCGTCGAGGCCATGATGCAAGACGGCAAGGCCCTGCAGGCGGGCACCACCCACAACTTCGGCACCAACTTCACCGTGCCCTTTGAAGTCCA
>JAAZEI010000343.1 GCA_012512355.1 Clostridiales bacterium
AGAAAAACATATCCCATGAGTTGACGAGCAGCTGCCAAAACGCGATTTGGCCGAAGTAATTTTGATATGCTTGGTCTGAACCCCCAACAGCTGAGCATAATGGGCTGCGATGCCCGGCAGAGTTTCCAGCGCTTTTTTCTTGAGCTCTTTTATTTGAAGAGCACTTAGAAGTGCTTGTTTGGGGAGAGACTGTATTTCCTTGAGACTCCTTAGGAGCTTATCATGGTTTGCTGCTACGAACTTTTGCACAACATCATCACTGACCTGGTGGGGGATACGAACTACGACCTCACCATTCCGTCTAATTTGGATGGCCATGCTGCGTCTTGATGAGCGTACAATAGTGAACGGGTGTAAATTCCTTTGCACCTTTCCTCCATAAAAAGAAACCGCCTGGAGGCGGTTAAGTTTTATCTGCGTTTTTTTCCACCGATGAAAAAACCCTGGATGGAATCTTTCAGCCGCATAGGCAGCTGTTTGTGTCGTTTAACCTGTATGGCAGCGTCAAGAGCCAGACGACGAAAATGCATGTTATCAGGATCCTGGCGTACAGCCTCCCGCATGCTTGCATGCGCCGTATCATATTCTTTGAAACCCATCAGAATTTGACCCTGCAAAGCATACCATTCAGCATCTTTGGTCTCAGACCGGCCCAATTGCAGCAAAGCAGATTCCAGATGGCCTTGATCTAGCAGCCTGCGTGCAGTTGCTTTGGCTTGTTTGATGCTCACTTTGTGATAGCCTATGACAGGCTTTGCCAAAACACTGACGGCTTTTTCATAAGCCAGATTAATTTTTACCAAACGTTTTTGCGCTACATCCTGCTCACCGGGATCGCTGAATAAATCAGGATGGCAGTTCTTAACCAAACGATGATAAGCCTGTTTGACATCGGACAAACTGGCATTTTCTGTCAAACCCAATTCCTGAAAAGCATTCAAATCCATATCCTCAAGCGGTCTTAATCCGCCGTTTCACGGTGTATATCCCCACCCAGTGCATTGAGTTTTTCTTCTAACTTCTCATAACCACGCGCAATAAACTCGGGGTTGTAAATCTCGGTAATTCCTTCTGCCATGAGACCCGCTATCACCAGAGCAGCTCCACCGCGCAAGTCGGTGGCAGTTACCGGAGCGCCACGCAGCTGGGGAACGCCTTCAATATAAGCAGCCTTGCCTGAAATATTGACTTTTGCGCCCATGCGTCTCATTTCATCGAGATGTTTAAAACGATTATCGAATATATTCTCATAAACTTCGCTGCGTCCGCTGGCTCTTGTCAGCAGAGCGCTCATGGGCTGCTGCAAATCGGTGGGAAACCCCGGATACTCCTGTGTACTCAAGCGTATCGCGCGATGACCCCGCTTAACTCGCACCCAGATGACATCGTCAAGACTTGATACAGAAACACCCATTTCAAGCAGCTTTGCCGTCAGTGCTTCCATATGCGTGGGGATGGTACCGCGAATAGCGACATCACCTCTTGTTGCAGCAGCTGCTATCATTAATGTGCCGGCCTCGATCTGATCGGGTATCACAGTGTAATTACCGCCATGCAGCTTTTCAACGCCACGGATGCGGATGGAATCTGTCCCGGCACCTTTGATGTTGGCGCCCATGCTGTTTAGAAAGTTCGCCAGGTCGACAACATGAGGTTCCCGGGCGGCATTCATGAGAATGGTGTTACCCTTGGCTGTCACCGCAGCCAGCATCACATTGATGGTAGCCCCCACAGTGACCATATCAAAG
>JAAZEI010000344.1 GCA_012512355.1 Clostridiales bacterium
TGTTTTTGGTTGACAGGGCGGCGATGGGCGGGGAGGATGGCGCGACCCACCATGGTGTATATGGCGCCAACTTCATGCGCCAGATGCCCCATATGCAGGTATTCAACCCCCGGTCGATTCAGGAGATGGCGTGGATGATCCGCTGGGCGCTGTCACAGGATGGCCCCTGCGCTATTCGCTATCCCAAGGCTGAGCATTCCCTGATGAGGAGCTACCCCTGCAAGGGCTTCAGCCCCGGTAAATGGGAAGAGCTTGAAAAAGGTCAGGACATTGCCCTGGTTGCCACCGGCACGATGGTGGCAGAGGCCTTCATGGCCAGGCAGCTGCTTCGGGAGAGGGGTCACAGGGCAGCTGTGATCAATGCCTCCAGCATCAAACCCCTCGACTTTTCTCTCATAAAACGGCTTTCAGACAGCGGCATAGCCTATGCCGTCATCGAGGAGCAGGCGCTGATGGGCGGCCTTGGCAGCGCCATCGGGGAATATTGTATCCAGGAGGGGCTGAGGGCCCCCGAACATATTTTTGCCATCCCTGACCGCTTCATCACCCAGGGGCAGCACAGCGAGCTGATAGGCGAACTGGGTCTGCGAGGTGAAGACATCGCCTGTGAAATTGCAGGCAGAATGGCTAAAACCGCATGAAGCAAAGGGTTGACAGCCTGCTGGAGGCGATGGGGCTTGCCCCCAGCCGTGAGCAGGCGCAAAGGCTGATCATGGCGGGCCGCGTGTATGCGGATGAAGTCAAGGTAATCAAATCGTCCCAGACTTTTGAGGCGGATGCCAACCTGAGTATCAGGGGCGAGATGGATCAGTTTTCAAGCCGCGGCGCCCATAAACTGGAAAAAGCGATGCAGCACTTTGAGGTGGATGCATCGGGTTTGATTTGCCTTGACATCGGTGCCGCCTCGGGCGGCTTTACTGATATTTTACTGCGTGCAGGCGCGCGAAAAGTGTATGCCATCGATGTGGGCTACGGCCAGCTGGATTGGAAGCTCAGGCAGGATGAACGCGTCGTGGTCATGGAGCGCACCAATGCCCGGGCCTTAACCAAGGAGAGTTTTAGCGATCAGCCCACCTTGACTGTCATGGATGTCAGTTTCATCTCCATCAAGCTGATTATGCCTGTTGCAGCCGCCATCATGGGGGAAGAAGGCCGTTTTATTACGCTTATCAAGCCCCAGTTTGAGGCGGGCAGAGGGCAGGTCGGCAAACACGGTGTCGTGCGGGATGCCAAAATACACGAACGGGTATTAAAAGAGATTCGCGATTTTTGTCCCAGTTTTGGCTGGCAGGTACAGGGCCTCACTTTCTCGCCCATCAAAGGGCCCAAGGGCAACATCGAATTCTTGGCTGATATCAGGCAGGGAGATGAATCGATGATCAGTGACGAAGACATAGCGGCGCTGGTGAAACTTGCCCATCAGGAACTTCGCGCCGGTGATGGGGCCGGCTGACCTGCGCTGCGGAGCCTTCAACCATTTTATGCACAGCCTGATCCAAGAAACGGATACAAGACATTGAAACAATATCTCTCCACCATTCGCTGTCCCCTGTGCCATAAGCACGTCTTTCTGCGCCAAAACAGCCTCATCTGCAAAAAGGGCCACTGCTTTGATTTGGCCAAGCAGGGCTATGTCAACTTCCATTCAGCTATTGATGAGGCCTATTCAAAAGACTTGTTTAGAGCAA
>JAAZEI010000345.1 GCA_012512355.1 Clostridiales bacterium
CTCATCAAAGTGGTGCTGATGCCTCTTGACATCAAAAATCGAAAAGGCATGAGAAAAATGGCGCAGATTCAGCCTGAGCTGAATAAACTTCAAGTAAAGTATGCCAATGACAAACAAAAGCTTCAGCAAAAACAACAGGAACTCATGCGCAAAGAGCGGTACAATCCAATGTCGGGCTGTTTGCCGATGCTGTTTCAAATGCCCATCCTTTTTGCGATGTTCGGAGCGATGCGTGCCTTGGCCAACGAGCAGATTGCTCATCAGGTTTTCACCTTTCTTTCGGGCGAAGTTCCTCAATATGAAGGATGGCTTTGGGTTAAAAACATCTGGATGGCTGATTCCCTGTTTGCACCTGTTGCCCCCAGCATCAATGCTATTCGCATGATACCCCTAGACATTTGGCAGAAAGTTTCGCAGACTCTGACGCCTGCGCAAATTGAAGGTATTTTGCAGCATATTGCAAGCTCTGTGCCTGATTTTACCCCTGAAATGTTTAACTTCAGCACGGCAGACAGCCTTAAAGCGCTGATGCCTCACATTAATATTGCTTTGCAGGCTATGCCTGAGTATATTTCTCAGGTAAAAGCGCTTCCCGGTTGGGGAAATATCAACCTTTTTGTTACAAATCTGACAGTATACTTACAAAACAACGGCTTTTTGATTCTTCCCATTATGGCAGGATTGTCTCAGGTGCTGATGACCAAACTAACGCCCGGCGCATCTGGCGCCGCGCCGATCCCAACAGGAGAGCAAACAGGCACTGCCAGCACAGGTGCCGGGATGGGCAACTTTATGAAGTATTTTTTCCCGCTCTTCTCAGTGTATATCACTTTGACATCCAACGCAGGCTTTGCGCTGTACTGGGTAGTCAGTAACATGATGGCCACCGCTATGAGTTTCCTGATAACCAGGCACTTTGACAAAACAGATAAAAGTGGCTCGCAGACCAAAGGAGCAGTGACAGTAACATGAATTCATACGAATCCACCGGTAAATCAGTTGAAGAAGCAATCTCTGAGGGGCTAAAACACCTTGGACTGAGTATAGGCGAAGTGAAGGTAGATATTCTCGAAGAGGGCTCCAAAGGATTATTTGGGCTTTTTGGAAGCAAACCCTCGCGTGTACGCCTGACAGTCAACAAAGAGGAAGAAAGCAGTTCAGTATTTGCCCAATCCCTCAGCAGTTATGATGCTCAGCAATCCGCCAGCAAAGCCCGGCAAACTTCTGTAAAACCTCAAAGCAAGTTACAAAGCAAGCCCGAATCAAAACCTGTTGTTCCTGATCCCAAGCCAGTAACCAAAACAGCTGCAGCTGAAACAAAAGTTGTGCCCAAAGCAGCGGTTAGCAAGCCCAAAGCTGAAAAAACCCCAAGGGCTGAAAAAACCGACGACGGGAAGAAAGGTCAGGCACCAAAACAGCCCCGTGTTTCAAAGACATCAGCTCCCCGAAAAGTTCGTGAGCATGTACCTGCAGAGCCACTGGGGCCGGCAGAACAAAAAGATCCGGAAAGCCTTGAGGGACTTGTCCAGAGCTTTCTACAGAACCTGACGAAACTGATGGATGTTCAGGTAAACGTGCACGTTCATACGGATAACGAAGGCAATATCCGCGTCAATATGCAGGGTGATACGCTGGGTATTTTGATTGGACGCCGCGGCGAAACACTGGATGCCCTGCAGTACCTGACAGGACTTCATCTCAACCGCGGGAAAGAGCAGTATGTCCGGGTTACTCTGGACAGTGAGGGCTACCGGGCAAAGCGTGAAGATGCTTTGGTCAGGCTTGCGACTCGCATGGCCAACCGCGCCCAAAGGACAGGCAGAAGGGTCAGCCTTGAGCCAATGAACCCCTATGAACGCCGTATCCTGCACAGCGCGCTTCAAGACCATGAGGGGATTACCACACATTCAGAAGGCGAAGAACCCAATCGCCATCTGGTCATTACCCCTAGCCGGGATGCCGCGCCAAAACAAGACGCAAAGAAGCCGCAAAAAGAGTAAGCCAATGCCTTCAGGCAGGTTCAACATTGACAGATTCTTTTATAATAGATATAATATTTCGCGTTGACGATTGGAGGAATGTGTATGGCCATCGACATTAGCAAAGCTTTACGCAGTCCTGAAGAGCGTTTTCCCTTCACCTATGAATTATCCCTGCCGGCACAGGATATATTGGGTGAGATGGTACACTTTGATCCAGTGAAGATGGAAGGCGATTTTTACATGGCAGAGGGTAAACTTTATCTTCAGGGGCAGTTAACAACCGTAGCGCATAGCCGATGCAGCAAATGCCTTAACCCTGCCGATTACCCGGTAAACATCGATTTTCACGAGGTGTTTTACAATGCTCGTGATAAGAACCTGGATGAAGAATTTTTACCGGATGACTTGGATCGTTTCGCCTATGATGGGCCGCAGCTTGCGGTCGATCACCTGGCGTTGACGCTAGTGGTGCTTGATTTACCCATCCGCTTCCTATGTCAGGAAGATTGCAAGGGGATTGAGGGTGCCACAGAATATTACCTGGGAACGGATACCGATCAGAATGAGCTTAAAATGCAGCGTCCTTTTTCGGCACTGCAGCAATTGCTGAACAAGGATCAGGAGGTGTAATCATGGCTGTACCGAAGGGTAAAATCTCGCGTGCGCGCGGCCGAAAAGGTCGTACGCACTGGAAACTCCAGCTTCCCGCAATCGTTGCCTGCGCTCAGTGCAAGCAGATGAGGCTTGCTCACCGCGTGTGCAAGAATTGCGGCTATTACAACGGAGTAGAAGTAATCAAGATGGATGAAGCGGCAAAGGCCTAATCTCGCATTCTTGATGCCTGACGAAAAAGAGGAGTAAGTACAATCACCGCAAAGAGAGGCTTCTCATGGCTGAGAAGAAGCCGGGTAAGATTGAACTGAATGTCGCTTTGGAGGGTGCGGTGAAGGCCGCGGGGTTCGCCCCTTAAAGCGAGCATGAGACAGCTTCGGCTGTAAAGCAAGGTGGTACCACGGGTCGCCCCGTCCTTTCAGAAGGATTGGGGCGCTTTGCTGTTGATGGATAAAGCGGAGGAAACAAAATGGAAAACACGGCCAATAACATGGATAAAACCTATAATCCGCAGGGAATTGAAAGGGACATCTATGATTCCTGGGAAAAATCTGGCGCATTCACAGCAAAAAGAGTAGAAGGGAAAAAACCTTTTACCATTGTGATGCCTCCTCCCAACATAACAGGTCAACTGCACATGGGCCATGCTATGGATTGCCTGCTGCAAGATTCCTTGGCGCGTTATCACCGCATGAAAGGTGACCCCACTTTGTGGCTGCCCGGCACCGATCACGCCTCCATCGCTACGGAAGTTAAAGTTGTAGAAAAATTGGCGGCGCAGGGTATAGATAAAAAGAGCATAAGCCGCGAAGAGTTTCTTGAGCATGCCTGGGAATGGAAAGAAGAGTACGGCGGTCGTATTACCCAGCAGCTGCGAAGGCTTGGTGCAAGCTGTGATTGGTCGCGAGAGCGTTTTACGCTGGATGAGGATTATTATGCGGCCGTTCGTGAAGTATTCGTACGAATGTATGAAAAAGGACTCATTTATCGAGGGAATCGTATTGTTAATTGGTGTTCGGTATGCCAGACAGCGCTTTCCGATGCTGAAGTAGAGCATGAGGAGCAGGCGTCTTTCCTATGGCACATCCGTTATCCCGCCAGTGATGGAGGAGAAGGGGTGGTTGTCGCGACAACGCGGCCGGAAACGATGCTGGGTGATACAGGCGTAGCTGTAAATCCCGAAGATAAGCGCTATATCCATTTGCATGGTAAAACTGTGACGCTTCCCTTAAGCGGACGAAACATCCCTATTGTTGCTGACAGCTATGTAGATATCAGCTTTGGTACCGGCGCTGTGAAGATGACCCCTGCGCATGACCCCAATGATTTCGAAGTGGCTGAGCGAACGGGATTGGCTATTTTGAATGTGATTAACCCAGATGGCACAATGAACGATGCAGCCGGAACTCGATATGCTGGCCTGAGTGCCCTTGATTGCCGGAAACTGGTGGTTGAAGACCTGCAGAAATTGGGGCTTATTATTAAAATTGAGCCATATACGCACCAAGTGGGCACCTGTTACCGCTGCCACACAACAGTGGATCCCCTCATTAGCCTGCAATGGTTTGTTCATATGGAGCCCTTGGCACAGCCTGCTATAGAAGCGGTTCGCAATAACCAAACCAAGTTTGTACCGGATCGGTTTTCCAAGGTTTACTTTAATTGGATGGAGAATATTCGGGACTGGTGCATCAGCCGTCAGCTCTGGTGGGGGCATCGAATCCCTGCCTGGTATTGTGAAAGCTGCGGTGAAATAATTGTTAGCCGCGAAGCGCCTGATATATGTCCCGTTTGCCAAAGCAGCCGTCTGAAGCAAGATGAAGATGTTTTGGATACCTGGTTTTCTTCTGCACTATGGCCTTTTGCCACCTTAGGATGGCCTGAAAATACGGATGATTTAAAATATTTCTATCCCACTTCTACCTTGGTTACAGGATATGACATCATTTTTTTCTGGGTTGCGCGTATGATTTTCAGTGGTATTGAATACATGGGGGAAGTACCTTTTGATACGGTTTTGATCCATGGTTTGGTAAGAGATGCGCTGGGACGCAAGATGTCAAAGTCACTTGGTAACGGGATAGATCCTTTGGATATTATTGAAGCATACGGTGCAGATGCGCTTCGCTTTTCCCTGTGTCAGGGCATTAGCCCCGGAGCAGATACGCGTTTTTCAACGGAACGTGTAGAGTCGGCTCGAAATTTTGCCAACAAAGTATGGAACGCTGCTAGGTTTGTGCTGATGAACCTGGAAGGCGAAGAATCTCTTGAAGGCAAGAGTCTGGGTCTTGCCGACAAGTGGATACTCAGCCGCGCGATGGAAGCAATCAAAGAAATTGGTGAGCACTTTGAACAAAACGAGCATGGGCTGGCCGCTTCAAAAATATATGATTTTGCCTGGGGTGAATTCTGCGACTGGTATATTGAACTTGCAAAAGCAGATTTATTTGGCGAAGATATACAGCGTAAACAGTCGGTTCGTGCGGTATTACAATTTGTTTTGGAAGCTTTACTCAAAATGCTGCACCCCTTCATGCCTTTTATCACAGAAGAGCTTTATCGCTATCTGCCGGGCAGAGAAGACGAAAGCTGCATGCTGTCCAAATGGCCAATCTATGTACCTTCCCTTCACTTTGCTCATGACGCAGATCAAATGCAAGGCGTGATGGATATTATCAGGGCAGTCAGGAACCTGAGAGCGGAATTGAAAGTACAGCCCGGGCAAAAAGCAAGGCTGATGCTCAAAGCGCAGGGAGACTGGCATAGTACACTGGATGAGTCAAGACAGCATTTTATGCGTCTTGCTTCAGCATCATCAGTGGAACTTTTGGATGCGAGTGAGCAAATTGAAGGTAAAATAGTATCCGCAGTTACAAGTGCTGCTGAAATACTCATTCCCCTGGGTGATCTGGTTGATTTTAAAAAAGAAATTCTCAGGATGCAAAAAGAATATGATAACTTGTCTGGGGAAATTATGCGCTCGCAGGCCAAACTAAACAATGATGGATTTTTGAATAAAGCGCCGGAAAGCCTGGTCCTTGCTGAAAAGCAAAAACTGGAAGAGAATATGATGATGCTCAATACGATGGAACAGCGTCTGATTGAGATGAAAAGTTAATATGGAAAACGAAAAATCGTTTTCACATATTCCGGTGATGCTGGATGCCGTCATTGACGCCTTACAGCTTACAGTGGGTGGCGTCTACGCGGATGGCACCTTGGGCGGAGGCGGACATAGCGAACAGATTCTTCAAAGGATAGGCGATTCCGGCAAAGTTTATGGAATTGATCGCGATACCCAGGCGATAGAGGCCGCCACTAAAAGATTGGGGTTTTATCCCGGCTTTAAGGCAATCCACGGTAATTTTCACAATATCAAAACATTGCTGCAAGGCATTGAGCTTAATGGCGGCCTGCTGGACCTGGGGGTATCATCATATCAGCTGGATACTCCGCAGCGTGGTTTTTCCTATCATGAGAATGCCTTGCTTGATATGCGAATGGATACCAGCCAGGGGATGACAGCTTCTCAGTGGCTGATGCAGACAGATGAGCGCAGCATTGCGCAGGCTCTATATGACTATGCTGATGAGCGCTGGGGAGCCAGAATCGCTAAAATTATCGTAGAACTGCGAGAAGAAAGCCCATTTGAAACCACAGCTGATTTGGTTCGCGCGGTTGACAAAGCTATCCCCAAGGCTATCAGACAAAAAGACAGTGGTCATCCTGCCAGAAGAACCTTTCAGGCAGTTCGCATCGCAGTGAATAATGAGCTCAATCCCTTGGCTCAGTCTCTTGAGGACTGGGCAGAAATGCTGGTTGCGGGCGGGCGTCTGTGTGTGATAAGTTTTCATTCCATTGAAGATCGCATTGTTAAAAAGACTTTTAACACCTTGAGAAACCCCTGCATCTGCCACCCCAAAGCGCCCATTTGCACCTGCGGCCTGAAACCAACAGCCAAAGTGCTGTTTGGGGGTGCTGTCAAACCCGACAGCCTTGAAATCCAGCACAATAGTCGGGCAAGAAGCGCTATCTTAAGGGTGATTGAGAAGTTATAGTTTTCTCAAATTGACGCTTTATGCCAGGAGGCCAATATGCTCTACGTTGTGGCAACCCCCATTGGAAATTTAGGTGATATGAGCCCAAGGGCTATAAAGACTCTTGAAGAGGTTGATTTAATTGCGGCTGAAGATACGCGCCATAGTATCAAACTGCTGAATCATTTTGATATTCACACCCCATTGACGAGTTTGCACGAACACAACGAACAGAGCAAATCTCAAAGCCTGGTGCGCAAAATGATAGAAGAAGGAATCAATATCGCTTTAATCAGCGATGCAGGAACACCAGCCATATCTGATCCTGGCGCTCTGTTTGTCAAGGCAGCAACGCAGGCTGGCATAGAAACATTGACGATACCGGGTCCCTCAGCAGCCATAGCAGCTCTGAGTATCAGCGGCTTTAATCAGCCGTCATTTACTTTTTATGGGTTTTTACCAAGAGATTCAAAATCTCTTCGTGAGAAGCTGAAATCAATGGGGGGTAAAGATGAGCTGGCAATTATACATGAGTCTCCTTTCAGGGTAAAAAAGCTGCTTCAGACGATATTGGAAAGTCTGGGTGACCTTCCGCTGTCACTAAGCTGTGATTTGAGCAAATTGCATGAACTAACCATCAGAGGGACGGTTTCTCGGGTGCTGGAGGCTTTCAAAGCCAATGATAAGGCAGAAAAAGGGGAATACGTAGTCGTTGTTGATTTATCAGAAACAAAAAAAGATATGGAAGCTGCGCGCGAGGACATTGCTTTGGAAGCGAGGTTACTGTCTATCCTATTGCAAGGCCGCGACATGCAGCAAGCAATGAAAGAGCTGATAAATGATGGAGAACGCAAGAATGCTGTATATGCCGCATCTCTGCACCTAAAATCTCTGCTGAGGGATGACTGCCCGCATTTATCCTAATAACTTTAAATTAAATTGATAAATGCATTAACGATCAAATCCTCAATCATTGTTGATATAATTTCGTGTTTAGCCTAAAATAAACTTTATGAAACATGATTCAGGATCCGTCTTAGCTTTACAAGCATCACTTGGCTTTGTTATAATTAATTTTGCTGATACCGCAATGGGTCAGACAAAAAAGACAATGGGTCATTTAGCTATTTTGTTGTTGCAAAATACTAAAGACTCAAACGGTGAACATAAGAGATAAAAATCTCGTCAGGTATCAAACGAACTTGAACGGAGGCTTTACATGTACAATAAAACTCAGCACTTTACTCTGGTAGCTCTTTTCGTTGGATTGATTATTCTCCTGGGCATGACCCCGCTGGGGTTGATTCCCCTTGGCTTTATCTATGTCACAATACTCTGTGTACCCGTTATTATAGGAACACTCCTGATGGGTCTTCATACCGGCATCTTGCTGGGCGCAGCATTTGGCGCGGTTAGTACGATTAAAATGTTCATAGCGCCCAGCGCTTTAGCGGGAAATTTACTCGGTGCCAATGTTTTTTTGGCGGTCACCATGTGCATATTGCCCAGACTGCTGATTCCTGTTGCAGCACACCTGACCTATCATAGCTTATTAAAAAGTAAGGCTGGAAAATTATCTTCCGCTGCAGCAGCGGCAATCGGCTCTCTGACAAACACTGTTTTTTATCTGGGTTTGATGCTGTTTTTTTACAGTCTGGCCGGTCTTGATGGCACAGCTGTACAAACGCTCATCCTCAGCACCGGGCTGATTGCCGGTACTTCAGAAGCTGTGGTGGCTGCTCTTTTAGTGCCTCCCATATTTTTTGCATTACAAAAACTCGTTAAAAAAGCTTAAGGAGCGATATATGCTGCTTGTGATGGATATCGGTAACTCTAACTTGAAAGTTGCACTGTTTCGCGCAAGTGAGCTGGTCAACTACTGGCGTGTTTCGACAAACAATAGCTACTCATCTGATGAATATGGCATTATTTTGGATGGTATGTTTCGTCACGCAGGCCGCAATCTTCGTGAAGTGACGGGTATCATGGTGTCTTCGGTTGTTCCCACCATTAATTTTACCATCGACCATATGTGCCGCGAATATTTCAAAATTGAACCAATGTTTGTAGGACCCGGCATTAAGACAGGCATCAATATCCTTTATGAGAGTCCCCGTGATTTGGGGGCAGACCGCATTTGCAATGCAGTCGCCGCTCATAACTTTTATGGCCCTTCGTGCATATTCATTGACTTTGGCAGCGCTACCTCCTTTGGCGTTGTCGACAGCAAAGGGAGTTTTTTAGGCGGATGTATCTGTCCTGGCATGAAGTTAGCCAGTGAAGCTTTGGTTAGCGGTACTTCCAAGCTGCCGCATTTTGAGCTTTCAATGCCTGATCAAGTGATATCCCGAACAACCGTTACCAATCTGCAATCTGGGTTGCTGTATGGCTACATTGGCCAAGTGAACTATATCGTTGAACGCATGAAAGAAGAGTTGGGTGACCATCGTGTTCAGGTTGTGGCGACAGGTGGCTTGGCGCTGCTTGTGGCTGATCGCTCGCAGGCAATTGACAGACTTGATGGCCTGCTGACGCTAAAAGGTTTGCGCATTATCTACGAAAAGAATACTTGATGGGTTTTTAACTCATCAAGTTCCTGCGAATTTCTCAATATGTTATACTTATGAGGGAAAAGCTAATGGTGAAGCGGAGAAAAGGATTGTCATTTGGAAGTGTTTTGGTTATCTTTTTAACAGCATTAGCGATACTTGGGACTTATTACTTTATAAAAACAGTAGCGAGCGATAGCCCCGTCGCTGTGATGGGAATATCTGAAATTGTGGATGCTTTTGGTAAACCATTTTTGTCCCCAAGTGAAATACCACTCTCGCCAAACTCGACTTTGAAGCCCGGTTTTCTCGTGACGTCTTCACCTTGAAGTGATTGGCAATGATATAAAACCCGCTGTCGCCTAACGGTAATAGCGGGTTTTGTATGTCGTGTTTTTCTTGAATTTAGGCTTTTTATTGCGAGTAAAAAATTTATAAAACAATTGGCTCAGAATAATGACAGAAAGAACAGGCGCAAGGACAAGCAGGATGAACTCAACCGAAATACGAGGGAATGGATTAGGATCGTTTTGCGTGTACATCTTAATCTCGTCAAGACTTGGAGCGATGGAAGGCCGCTTAAGAATACTTCTGTTCGCCAGGAGTTCGTATTGAACAGGCTCCTGGTCAATGCCTTCAGGTGTATAGATTAGGGTGCCGACCACTTCTCCGGCTGTGATAGGAGCTTCAAGGATACGATCAAAACTGATATTTGTTCGGCTATTGAAAGTACGCATCCAATTCTCACTCTGGCCCTTGTAACCGATCAGCCGATCATTTGCCAAGGGTTCTATCTTGCGAAGCGACAGTTCAAGTTGGCCCAATTTTGAATCATCAAGCGCATAGTTGGAGATATCTACTGTTTTTGGGTTTTGCTGATATATTTTCTCAATGCTGGTGGTCACGTATTGAGAAAACCCATATTCCATGAGCTTTTTTGTGTCGGTCCATCTGCCTCTGGAACTGCCTTGAAGTGTGACGGAAATCAATTCTATGCCATCTTTTTTGGCGGCTCCTACGAAACACCTGCCGGCCAAAGAGTGGTATCCTGTTTTAATGCCAATGGCATAGGGATAATAAAATTGACCTTCTTCTCGGCTGGGGTTCATTAAAAAATCATTGTCCGAGGTTTTTCTCTTTCTCTCCCGCCATTGATTGGCTTCAAGAGTATATGTGGTTAATTCCGCAATTTCTCTGAAAGTTTCGTTTTCCATCGCGGCTCTTGTAATGATGGCCATATCTCTGGCCGTAGAATAGTGATTATCATCATGATAGCCATGAGAATTAACGAAGTGTGTGTTGACGGCGCCCAGTCGGTAAGCATTCTCATTCATGATGTTGGCAAATGCTTCTTGTGAGCCAGCGATATGCTCGGAAATGGCGTTGGCGCCATCGTTGCCGGAAAATACCATGGTAGCTTTGATCAAGTCATCCATCCGGAGCTGTTCTCCCTCGACCAGTCCGATGATGCTGCTGTCCTCAGGAATCATCAGCGCGCTTGCGTTGACTGTGACCATCTCATCAGGTTTGCTCAGTGTAATGGCAAGAAGGGCTGTTAAAACTTTAGTGGTTGATGCAGGGTAACGTCTGTCATCAGCATTTTTTTCAAAAACAGCTTCACCGCTTTTGGCATCGATAACAATGGCGCTTTGTGCACTCAACTGTGTTGAATTTAGATTTTCGGGCTGATTTGGATCATATTCGCTTGCAAGGACTGGGAAAGCAATCACCAGAAGCTGCAGGATAATGAATGATACGATAAATCTGCATAGCTTAGCGTTCAGTTTTTGTTTCCCCTTTCTCCTCATTTTTATCGATCACAAAGACAAAATTAAAAATTATCAGCCTTGGCAAGAAAACATCGTATCACAAAGCTGTTTTCTTGTATAGTTTAGGGCCGCTTTCATATAAGTTATTGCCCTCACTGTCTATAATAACAATCACCGGAAAATCTTTGATGGTAAAGCGATGGATGGCTTCGGCACCTAGATCCGGATAGGCGATTACTTCGCTTGCAATAATACTGCGTGAAATTAAAGCTGCCGCTCCGCCAACGGCTCCAAAATAAACAGCGCCGTTTTTCTTCATAGATTCAACGACTTCTTTACTGCGCAAGCCTTTGCCAATCATCGCCCGAAGCCCCAGATCCAAAAGTTTGGGGGTATAGACATCCATGCGATAGCTTGTTGTCGGTCCCGCAGAGCCGACTGCGTGGCCGGGACTTGCAGGGGCAGGGCCAACATAGTAAATGGCTTGCCCATTGAGATCGACCGGAAGTTCTTTGCCCTGGTCTATCAAGTCAACCAATCGTTTGTGGGCAGCATCGCGTCCTGTAATAATGCTTCCAGACAGCGTCACGGCATCGCCTGCTCTGAGGCTTCTGACTGTCTTCTCATCCAAAGGCAGGTCTAAATGAATATTCTCCATTTTTATTCTCCTTAAAGTATCTGTGAAGCATGCCTGGCGGCATGACAGCAAATGTTGACAGCTACCGGCAAACCTGCGATATGAGTTGGTGCATAAATGATATGAACCTTTAAAGCTGTTGTGAGTCCGCCTGTACCGCCGGGACCGACCCCCAGCTCATTAATCCGGGTTAACAGCTCTTCTTCAAGCTGTTTGTATTTGGGGTTTTCATTTGAACGGCTCAGCGGCAAAGCGGTAGCTTCTTTTGCCATGAGAGCTGCTTGTTCAAATGTCCCGCCTATTCCAAGACCGACAACAATCGGAGGACAGGGGTTGGGCCCGGCGCGTTCAACTGTTTCCAGTACAAAACGCTTGACACCTTCTATCCCGTCAGCGGGCACCAGCATTTTGAGTGCGCTCATGTTCTCGCTGCCAAAGCCTTTCGCAACTGCTGTTAATTTAAGCTTGTCTCCTGGAACAATGCGGGTATGAATGACGGCGGGGGTATTGTCTTTGGTGTTAACTCGCTCAAATAACGGCTCTGCTACAATTGATTTTCTAAGATAGCCATGCAGGTAGGCTTCGCGTACTCCCTGCTGAATCGCTTCTTCAAACTGACCGCCTTCAATATGTACATCCTGTCCCAATTCTACAAAGACAACGGACATCCCGGTGTCTTGGCAGATGGCAATACGCTCACGCGCTGCGATATCATAGTTTTGGCTGATTTGAAGCAATGTGTTGCGTCCGATTGGCGAAGGCTCAATTTTAAGAGCTGTATCAATCGAATCTTTGATATCATCACCAATAATATAGCTGCACTGTGTAAATAGTTCTGAGATTGACTTTGTGATTTGGTTTGCTTGTATGTTTCTCATATTTTCCCTCACTGTTTCAAATAATGATTAGCTTTTGCCGGTAGGCATCAGCAGAAGCCTGATTAGAACCAATATGCCACAATTGCTCAGCATACATATCGATTTTTAGATTAGGGTCTGAGGATTTCGCAGGTCGGCTGATCAATGGAAAGTGATTTTTACCAATAGCCTGAAGCAGAGGAGAAGCCCTTTTTCGAAAACCAAGCAGACGTGCATAGGCAGGCGGCGCAAGAGGCTGTTTCTTTATACCTATCAAACTCTGAGAGATGGCTCTGGAAATGCGAGCATAAGGATAGCGCTTCGTTTTTATCAATTCAATTAGTTCTGTACGAGATCTCGCTTCCCTGGAATAATTTAGCATTCTTAAGTCCAGTCCTTCTGACATTTCCAAAACCTCTGAATAGTCCTTTTCTCTGGCTAAGAGGCTCAGCAAGGCTTTGTCCAGAGCGTCCGGTAAATGGAAGTGGTTTTTCTCAGCAGCAGCTTTGACGATTTGAAAGCTGCATAGTGGCAAAGCTGCTTCGACTGATGGCCAATCTCCACGCAATATGGCAGCTCGCACAGCGCTGGCAGAGGGGAGAGCCGTAATTTTTGTGTCATGGTAGTGACCTTGTCTGATAACAGGCATCGGCTCAATGGAACTATTTAGGATGCTGATTGCTTGGAGATAACATAGCGCTAAATTAAAATTTGGTTGATTTATGGTCGTGTTATCGGCATTTGAAAAATAATTTGCAATTGCATTACCTTGCGCCCGGGCAAAGGACTGACCTTGAGAAAGAGACTCTTGGAGAGCCTTTTTATAAGCTATGCTTGGATTTAACAAGAGGTCTCTGATTTGAAAAAGATGGGGCAAGCTCTCTTTTTCGATGCCAAAGCTGAGATGACTAACGACACCCAGTGCCTGTAATATCCCCACACCTCCCATCGCAAAGCGGTTGGCCTGCGAGCAGGAATAACTCACTGGCATCCCCAGAACCAAATCTGCCCCTGCAAGCAATGCCATTTCCGCCCTGTCCCTTGTCGACAGCAGACCCGGCATACCGCGCTGCGTAAATGCAGTGCTGATGACGCAAATAATATAATCGGCTGAGGAGTTTTGCTTAGCTTCTTCGAGTTGATAATAATGCCCTTTATGGAAAGGATCGTATTCAGCTACAATGCCGCAAACGCGCATATTACCCTCCAAATTCTTCAAACTTAGTTTAGCACAAGAGATGCGAAATTGAAAGTTGACAGTCGCTGCTTACAGCCTTTATAATATATCGAATTGACTTATTATGAGGAGGTGGCACATCATGGATGACAGCGATAGATGTCAGGCTGATACAAGTGAGCCCTTGCGGTATATCTATGATGTAATGCCCAAGTAGCCCGCCTTCAACCTAACATCTCCGCGTCATAGGCACTTGCAATTATGCAAGCTGTTTTTTTGTGCTTAAACTATTGACAGCGTGAGGTGAACGATAATGGAATGGGAAAAGATAAAAATAAGACTGGATACCCTTTTGTCTGAAGGGCGACATGGATTGCTGCGCGGTGCGCTGATGGTACTTAACCCCGTAGACGTTGCCGAATATATGCAGGATCTGGATGCAGAGAAACTATTGCTTCTCTTTCGCGTATTGCCAAAAGACATGTCGGCTGAAGTGTTCAGCTATATGGACGGTGATCAGCGTGAAACATTGGTCAACAGCATAGGCGATGCTGAAATCACGGCATTAATCAACGATATGTTTGTTGATGACGCGGTCGATTTTTTAGAAGAATTACCTGCTAATGCTGTGAAACGTGTTTTAAAAAATACAGATCCTAAAACCCGCGCCATTATCAATCAGTTTTTAAATTACCCTGATAACTCGGCGGGTTCTCTGATGACCATAGAATACTGCGAAGTAACAAAAGGCATGGTTGTACAGGATGCTCTAAAAGCCATCAGAGAAACAGGCGTGGATAAAGAAACAGTTTATACCTTATACATGGTCGATGACCAGAGACATTTAATCGGATACATTCCTTTGCATAAAGCGTTGTTGGTTGATATAGACACGCCTTTGTATGAAATGCGTGAACCGGGTATTATTTCAGTCAAAACAACTGACGACCAGGAGTTGGTTGCAGATCTGGTTCGCAAATACCACTTAATTAGTATTCCTGTTGTCGATGGCGAAGGTCGGATGGTTGGTATCATCACCAGCGATGATATCATGGATGTCATCGAAGAAGAAAACACGGAAGACTTCGAAAAGATGGCTGCTTTGGCGCCTGCGGATGAGCCTTATTTTAGAACATCTTTATTGGAAATGGTTTGGAATCGTTTGCCTTGGCTGATGATATTAATGTTTACTTCCATCCTTTCCGCAGCGATTGTTTCAAAATATGAAAACTTATTGGCCGTTTCTGTATTGCTGTCAGCTTCTATTCCAATGCTGATGGACACTGGTGGCAACTGCGGTCAGCAGGCTTCAACACTGATGGTGCGCGGTATTGCCTTGGGCGAAATTACCTTCAAAGACATTTTTAAAGTCTTGTGGATAGAGATGCGTGTAGGAGTGATTATTGGTTTTGTCCTGGCGATTGTGACCTATGCGCGTCTTCTTTTTATTAATCATGCAAATCCTACTCTGGCGCTGGTCATTTCTTTCAGTTTGTTTGCAACCGTTGTGATCGCAAAATCTCTTGGCAGTGTTTTGCCTTTGTTAGCTTCCAAAGCCAAGTTTGATCCTGCCCTTGCAGCTTCTCCGCTGATCACAACCTTGGTTGACGCTGCAAGCCTGCTTATTTTATTCTCGATTGCATCACGTCTGGTGATTGGTTAGATCAATAGAATAAAGTCAGGGGTGCTGGTCTATGCCAGCACCCCTGACTTTATGTATATCGATGGTATTCATTGTTATTGATATTTTTTAAGTGTTTTGATGCTTATGGCGCTTGCTTCAAGTGGAGGACGGTCTGGAGAGTCATCTTGTTCGATGATCAGCCAGATTGCGCCAACTTGGATTGCCGAATGTATAATGGAAGGTAGATCTTGTATTCCGTATCCCAAAGGCCGATATGAAAATTCAGCAATATCTGCCTCAGGATCTTTTTGCTGTTTTATCAGATGGGTTGGTGGCTTTTCGCCTTTATAACCCACAAAATCCTTGATGTGGACAAGGGTGGCGCGATCCATATATTTTAAAAGATATTCTGCGGGATCAAGGCCAGCATACTTTACCCAGCAGGTATCAATTTCTGTTTGCAGAATATCAGCCGGAACAGCTGAGTAGAGAAAGTCAAGCCCATAACCTCCGCTGAAGGGCTCGAACTCAAAATCATGATTATGATAAAGCAGCTGAATGCCGGCTTTCTTGCAAAGATTTCCGATAAAATAAATGGAGGCAATCAGCTCTGCAAATCCCTGAGTGCCGGGGCGCTCTTCCTGGTTGAGATAGGGGATTGCGATGAATTTACAGCCAAGCTTTTGATGGTAGCTGATGACGCCAAAGGGGTCATCTCGCAGTGATTCAATGGAGACGTGGCTAGATACCGCGGTAAGGTGATGCAGTTCAAGCATTTCTTTCACGTCTTGCGCGCTGTGTCCGAAGAAGCCGGCAAATTCCACCCCTTCATAACCC
>JAAZEI010000346.1 GCA_012512355.1 Clostridiales bacterium
AAAGTATATCCTTCCGAATGATGATGACATTCAGATAGATATACCTGTACAGTATATTGTAATTGATTCAGTTCTTTTTGTAAATAGCGTGTGAGCTCGCCCATCATGGCAGCTTCGGTATGATAGTGGCCTCCGTCATAAAGAACAAAATTAGACTGCGAGGCCGCAATGGCATTATGATAACGAACTTCACCTGTTAACAAAGCCTGAGCGCCTGACAAAATTGCTTGAGAATAACCGGTATCATATGCTCCGCCGGCAATGGCTAAAGTATTTATAACTTTATCAAGAGCGCCATAACAGCGGATCCGCATACTGATGGTATCTCCAATAAAAATACCTAATGTCCTAGAATCCATTTCCTGAGGTAAATCGCCTAAATATATGAAGAGGTCCTCAGATTGTCTGATGTTTTTCAATCCAAGCTTCCTTGCTATCGCAGCCCCGCCGCTCAGCCTCGTCAAATCAAGATTTGTATGTGCGCTCATGAGCGACAAACCGTTGCCAATGAGCTTAGATAATAACGCGCCCTCATACTCATCGGTACGGATTCCTTTAATTGCATAGAACATTAAAGGGTGATGTGTGATAAGCAATTGTATCTCTTTTTTCTTTGCCTCATCGATAACCTGAGGCGTTGCATCCAGCGCAATTAAAACTCTCTTTACCTCGTCATCCATACCGCCAATTAATAATCCGGAATTATCAAAGCTTTCCTGGGTATCAAAAGGAGCAAGTTCATTGATCAAGTTATAAATTGTTTGATTAGTTGCAGTGTTTTGCACGGTCTATCTCCTCATTCAGCCATCCCAGATACATTTCCTTTTGTGGGGTCCTGGTTGCGCTAATCACGTCCATGCGCCACGATAGATAGTCAATTAATGTATGCCCATCGCTATCGCATAAATTTATGCCGACATATAGCTGTTTTGGCGAATAGAAGTTTTCACCTTTTACAGCTTCAATCACTGTATAATATCTGCCTGATGCCCTAACAACAGTCTCTCTTTGTAATGAATAGCTGTAATTGGTCAGAGTCTCTCTTAAAAAAGGCAGATTAGTATGGGCTGAGACAATCAATTCTGCATCCTGTATCCGGCTGTGTTCCCTCAGGATACCAGCAATGGTTTTCCCCCCTAAACCGGCAATGATCACTATATCTACGGGCCGATCAACAGCTTCTAAGCCGTCTGCCACAACAAAATGAGCAAGATGATCTAGTTGGTGAAGTTCTAAGAGTTGTTTGCTTTTTTTTAACGAATCAGCGCTAATGTCGCTGACGATCATCTTATTGCATATGTTTTTTGATAGCAGATAACAAGATAATCTTCCGTGATCAGCGCCGATGTCTGCGGCCAGGCTGCATTTTGGAACCAAATTTGCAATTAATTCAAGCCGTTCATCAAGTTTAGGCAGGCGAAGCGCGGAATTAGCCTTCAATCCAAGAAATCCTTCAATTTTTTGCTTCTGCTTGGGTGCCTTAGTTTGCGCAGAGCTTTCGCTTCAATTTGTCTGATCCTCTCACGTGTAACGTGGAACTCCCTGCCCACCTCTTCAAGCGTACGAGGGTTACCATCATCCAAACCAAACCTTAGTCTAAGAACTTTAGCCTCTCGAGGTGTTAGCGTATCCAAAACTTCCCAGAGGAGTTCTTTCATTAAAGCATTGGAAGCTGCTTCTGCCGGGGCCGGTGCATCCTCATCCTGTATAAAATCACCCAAGTGGCTATCTTCCTCTTCGCCAATGGG
>JAAZEI010000347.1 GCA_012512355.1 Clostridiales bacterium
ATCCGTTCATCATTTAATAATACCACGGTCACGATCACCGATACTGCCGGTAATGCGCTCAGTTGGGCTTCAGCCGGTGGCATGGGTTTTCGCGGCAATAAAAAATCAACTCCTTTTGCTGCCCAGATGGCAGCAGAGACTGCGGCAAGGGCTGCAGCAGAATATGGCATGCGTACAGTTGATGTGCTGGTAAAAGGACCTGGTTCAGGCCGTGAAGCGGCCATTCGTTCCCTGCAGACTGCAGGGCTTGAAGTGACCATGATCAAAGACGTTACGCCAATTCCGCACAACGGCTGCCGTCCGCCAAAACGCAGAAGAGTATAAGGAGGATATAGTAAATGGCAAGAAATACTGAGCCGATTGCAAAGCGCTGCAAAGCACTGGATATCTCTCCTGCTGTGCTTGGCTACAATAATAAAAAAACAATTCGTAACCCCGGCGGTGATCGCCGCAGGAAAAAAGTCAGTGAATACGGTCAGCAGCTTAAAGAGAAGCAAAAAGTGCGTTTCGTATACGGAGTACTTGAGCGTCAGTTCCGCATCTATTATAAACGTGCGGTTGATATGCGCGGTGTTACCGGCGAAAACCTTTTGCAGCTGCTTGAACGCCGTTTAGATAACGTTATTTTCAGACTTGGTTTCGGCGTTACGCGCCGTCACGCTCGTCAATTGGTCAATCACGGTCATTTCCTCGTCAATGGGAAGAAAGTTGATATTCCTTCCTATACTTTGGATACCGATGATGTGATTACTGTTCGCGAAAGAAGCCGCGAAATGCCGCAATTCAAAGCTTTGCGCGAAGGCGGTTTTAATATCGTGCCCAAATGGCTGACACTCAATGTAGATGATCTGTCTGCGACAGTTTCGGCGATGCCCTCACGTGAAGACATTGATTTCCCCTTACAGGAGAACATGATTGTCGAGTTCTATTCCCGCTAATCTTTCAACCTGTTATTACTACTTTAGACAGCAGATTAGCTATAGGAGGAAAACAAGCTGTGATGGTAGACATTGAAAATCCCCGCATCGAGCGCAGCGGAAGCCAGGATGAATTTTATGGCCGCTTCACGGTTGAACCACTAGACCGTGGCTATGGACATACTTTAGGCAATGCTCTGCGTCGCGTGCTGCTTAGCTCCCTACCGGGTGCGGCAGTCACCAGCATTCAGATTGAGGGCATTCAACACGAGTTTTCCACCATTCCCGGCGTCAAAGAGGACGTCACGGAGATCATCCTCAACATGAAGGATTTGACGCTCCGTTCTTACTCTGATGAACCCAAAGTGTTGGAAATAAACGTAACCGGCCCAAAGGTTGTAACCGCGGCTGACATTCGTGTCGACAGCGAGGTCGAAGTGATTAACACAGACCTGCCCATTGCAACACTGGGTAAAAACGCTTCGCTTCATATGTGGCTGACAGTTGAACGCGGAAACGGTTATGTGCCTGCTGATAAAAATAAGCAAACCCCTGCTGTAATCGGTGTTATCCCCATTGATTCAATCTACACACCAATTCGCAAAGTTAACTACACAGTTGAAGATACGCGTGTAGGCCAGATTACTGACTATGATAAACTTGTTTTAGAGATTTGGACCAATGGCAGTCTTACCCTGAAGAGGCCGTGGGTATGGCGGCGAAGCTGCTGTCAGAACAGCTGGTGCTGTTCACCCGCTTGACTGATCATCCCCTCGCGCCAGCTGATGATGATCACGAAGCCACACCTGCGGGTAAATCTGTTGACATGACCATTGAAGAACTTGATCTCTCTGTCCGTGCATTTAACTGTTTGAAGAGAGCCGGCATCAACACGGTTGGCGAACTCGTACAGAAGGATCAGGAAGAGATGATGAAGGTGCGCAATTTAGGCAAAAAGAGTCTGGAAGAAGTTGAGCAAAAGCTCGAACTTCTTGGTCTGTCCTTACGTCAATCTGAAGAATAAACCAATGTCCATTCAGGCAAAGGAGGAACAACCCCATGGCTGTACAACGTAAACTTGGTATGAGCAGCGATCAGCGTCAAGCTTTGCTTCGCAACCAAGTAACCAACCTGCTTTGGTATGGCCGCATCGAAACAACCTTGGCACGCGCCAAGGAAGTGCGTAGCATTGCAGAAAAAATGGTTACTTTGGCGATTCGTGAGCATGAGAATACAGTCTCTGCCAAGAAAGAATATCATAACGAAAAAGGCCAGATTGTCAGCATTGATGTTGTCAATGATGGCCCTAAAAAGTTACATGCCCGCAGACTGATGATGTCTTATCTGTATGAAATGCCTCATCCGCGTTTGGATGATGAATCCAAAAAAGAATACCGTGAACGTACAAAAGAAAACAATCATCCTTTGATTGAGAAGATGTTCAGAGAATATGCGCCAAAATATCAAAAGCGTAATCAGGAAAAAAACTCATCTGGCGGTTATACCCGCATCTATAAGCTTGGACCGCGCCGCGGAGATGCTGCTGAGCGAGTGCTAATCGAAATGGTTTAATTCCTTTCTGCTGATGGTAAAAGTGCTGATTTCGTTAGAGCGAATTCGGCACTTTTTACTTTGATTCAACCGGTCAATCGTGTATACTATAATAGAAATCAGAAAGGAAGATGCAGTGCAGCGCATAGCAATTTTTCCAGGAGTTTTTGATCCTGTTCATATCGGCCATATCAACGTTTCCCGTGCTGTGCTAGACATCGTTCAAGCTGATAAGATTATTTTTTTACCCTGCAGTATTCCGCCGTACCCCAAGCCTTCTATAGAGGTAAATCAACGCAGGGAAATGTGCCGTCTTGCTATATCCGGCGAAAATGACTTGTATCTGGCTGATGAAGCGCCTTTGGCTTCTGGATGCAATATCATTGATTCGATTGATAATCTTCAGGATTTGAATGGTAAAGCGGAGTATTACTA
>JAAZEI010000348.1 GCA_012512355.1 Clostridiales bacterium
GTTCTTTCATGTTGGCGCCATCCTGGTTCCAGCGCTGCAGGCTGTTGGTGGGCATCGCCACGCCAATTTTTTCGGCTGCCAGAGCGGTTCCCATCACAGAGAGACCCAAAACGGCCACGAGGAGTAATGCAAGTACCTTCTTCATTTTTGGTAAGCTCCTTTTTTTATTTGATATGCCCGAACATGAACATATCTTTTTTACCTTATGAGAGTTTAGCTAAAATCATGTGTGTGCACGAGCACATTATTTATAAACCAAACCCAAACTTGATGGTTGAATTATAGCCTAGAAGTCAATTTATTGTCAAGCCTTTTTTATTCTGTGCTATTCCACCTTTTCTTTTGATTCTGTCAAACCATATCAATTGACAGAGATGTCTTGAGAATATAGAATCATTTTAATACTGTGCGCAAACGCAAGGGATAGGACACACGAAATGGTGAACTTATGACAAAAAAACATAGCAATATCACGATTAAAGATATTGCAAAAATATGCGGTGTTTCAAGGGGGACAGTCGACCGCGTGCTCAACGGTCGTGGAAAAGTAAAAAAAGAAGTCGAAGAGCTTATATTAAAAACTATTCAGGAGAGTCAATACACCAAAAATCGCGCGGGACGTGCCTTGCGTGTCCTCACAACACAGCCGGTTGTCGGCGTCATTGTATCAGGCGGTAGAAACCCTTTTTTTGATGATGTGTTGACCGGGGTTCACAAGGCTGAAAAGGAACTTGCAGACTATGGCGTGCGTGCTGAAATTATCAATCTGCGCGGTTATGATGTACAGCATCAATTAGATGCTATCAGCAGTTTTATGCCCCGTATCTCGGTTTTAATTCTGCAGGCCATCAATGACCCCCGCATTGCCCAAAGCATCCGTGAACTAAAACAAAGCGGTGTCCCCACCATCACCGTAAACACTGATTTGGAAAACTCTGACCGCATCTTCTATGTGGGCAGTGATTATGTATCAGGAGGCGAGACGGCCGCAGGTCTATTGGGCATGATTACAGGCGGAAAAGGGAATTTGGGCATCATTACAGGCGTCAGCACCCTGCTGGGGCATATCCAGCGACTGCACGGATTTGAAACACGCCTGAACACGCGCTGGCCAGAGATCCGAACGATAGCGCGAGCCTCCGCGATGGATGATGATGAGTATAGCTATCAAGCGACCCTGAATATGCTGCTTGAGCACCCGGAGATAGACTGTCTGCAGTTGATTGCAGCAGGCACCTATGGCGCATGCAGGGCGGTGATTGATACCAAAAGAGAAAAAAAGATTAACGTGCTGGCCTTTGACAATGTCCCCACAACAGTCGAGATGGTGAGGATGGGCGTTGTACGCGCCCTTGTGTGTCAGCAGCCCTTTGAACAGGGCTATCTAGCCTTCAACGCTGCCTTTGATGCCATCCTTTCAGGCAACAAGACACAGGGTGAAAATATTATTGTTGAAAACCAAATCAGAATACTTGAAAATTTGTAATTAAAAAAATCTTCCGCACAAAAATCAAAACTGAATACTAAAAATTTGTTCTTAAACCAAGCTTTGAGAGCATCACTTTGATGCTGTCGGATGTCCTGTCATGCAGGGCAGCGATGGCCGAGAGGTTGAGACCCAGAGCGACTTCCGCCTTGAGGGTGCTCACTTCGTCGGCAGGCCAATCTATTTCTCCCTCCCAGTGGCTCTGCGCTAAGTGCATGAGGGAGGTAATGTCAAGGCTGTCCTGGCCGTCTGCCAGCTTTTCAAGCTTTCTCAGGTAGCCCAGAAATACTTGTCCGTATTGGGCGAGCTTGTGGTCGCCGATGCCGGATATCTTGAGCATTTCCGCCGCTGACTTGGGCATCACCAGGGCCATTTCACGAAGCGTCGCGTCGCTGAAGACGGTATAGGCCGGCAGACCGCTGCCCCTGGCAATCAGGTTGCGCAGCGCGCGCAGGCCGGCAAAGCGCTGCTCCTGCAGGGTGAGGGCTGCTTTAATCTCCGGCTGCTTTGTACCCGGAGAGGCCAGCTGCTCTGCCATGCCCAGGCAGACGGAGCAGTTGCCGCAGAAAGGCTGCGACTTTTCGCCAAAATAGCGCAGGATGCTCTGCCTGAGGCAGCGGCTGATGGTGGCGTAGAAGGTCATTTGCTTCAGACGCTCAAGCTCTATCTGGGTCAGGCGGGCGCGCTGCTGAAATGTCATCTCCGTGTTGGAGTCGCTGTGCTCTATCATGTAGCGGGCCAGCGCCGCGTCGCGCTTGGCATACAGCAAAATGCAATCTGCCGGGGTGCCGTCACGGCCTGCCCGCCCTGCCTCCTGGTAGTAGCTTTCCAGGTTTTTGGGCATATGATAGTGAATCACCAGCTGCACATTTGATTTGTCGATGCCCATGCCAAAGGCATTGGTGGCGACCATGATTCTTGCTCTGTCGTACTGAAAATCATCCTGCGACTCTCTTCGCAGGTTCTCTTCCATGCCGGCATGGTAGCGGGTGGCGGCATAGCCTTTTTGCCGCAAAAAACCGCAGACGCTGTCTACCGTTTTTCGGGTGGCGCAGTAGATGATGGCGCAGGCATTGGGACGCTCGCCCAACAAATCCAGCACCGCCTGGTCTTTGTCCTTTGGCTTATAGCGCAAAAAGCGCAGGTTGGCCCTGTCAAAACCCGTCACCCGCTGACAGGGGGATTTGAGGCGCAGCAGGCGGATAATATCATCTTTCACAGCAACGGTGGCCGTCGCCGTAAAGGCAGCCAAGGGCGGGCGCTGAGGCAGCGCATCGATAAATTGGGGAATATTGAGGTAACTGGGCCTAAAATCCTGCCCCCACTGGGAAACGCAGTGGGCTTCATCCACCGCCACCAGGGAAATTCGCGCGTTTTTTACAAAGTGTAGGAAATTGGCTGTGAGCAGCCGCTCGGGTGCCACATACACCAGCTTATAATGCCCTGCCGCAGCCCGGCGCAGCGCCAGACTGCACTGGGATGGGCTCAGCGAGCTGTTGATATAAGCCGCGGGCACACCCGCCGCGATGAGCGCCATCACCTGGTCTTTCATCAGAGAGATCAGGGGCGACACCACAATCGTGATGCCCTCACGGAGCA
>JAAZEI010000349.1 GCA_012512355.1 Clostridiales bacterium
AGTTGGCGCGCCTGAAGGGATTCGAACCCCTGACCCACGGCTTAGAAGGCCGTTGCTCTGTCCGACTGAGCTACAGGCGCATCACCGTCGGTACAGCAAGTGATGAAAACCTCAGGAATCCATTCCTGCTGACAAGTTGAAATGTTATCATAAGCAGTTTACCGTGTCAATACACAAGGCCGTCTTTTTGAACCATTTTAGAGAATTAAATTTCAGCACAAAGGATTTGTATAAGTTTTCCTATTCTTGGGGATCAAAATCAATCAATTTTAACCGCGCTATGATATACTGTGCGCATCAAAGGTATAGTTTGGAGGACAGGCATGAAGACGTTTAAAGAGCTTTATGATCAGGCGCTCAGGCAGGCCCTGCAGGATGATTTTGACAGCATCAAAGGCGATTCGGATTATGACGCGCAGCAGCTCAGCTGCCTGCTCAATCCTGAAAAACAGCCCTTGATCATCCGAACAGGGGCTTGTCGCTGCTCACCCGAGGAGCACGAAGCCTGTGTGGCCGGCTGCCCTTTTGATGCCATCACCACAAAGGAAGATGGTGATATTAAAATAGATTCTGAACTGTGTTTGGGCTGCTGCGACTGCATAGGCCGGTGCAAACTGGATAACCTGGCACCCAATACAGATGTCTACCAAGCACTCAAAGCCATTCGCAGCACCACCAATCTGACCTATGCGCTGGTCGCGCCGGCCTTTCTGGGTCAGTTTGGGGAGGATGTTACCCCCGGCCGCCTGCGCAGCGCCCTCAAGCAGGTTGGGTTTGACGGTATGATCGAAGTGGCCTTGTTTGCAGATATTCTGACCTTGAAAGAAGCGCTGGAATTTAATGAAAATATCCTCGAGGAAGGGGACTACCAGCTCACCAGCTGCTGCTGTCCGATGTGGATTGCCATGATACGCAAGATTTACAGTCAGCTGGTGCCGCACGTGCCGGGCTCCGTTTCCCCAATGATAGCCTGCGCCAGAACCATCAAAAAGCTGTATCCTGATGCTGTGACGGTGTTCATCGGCCCCTGTCTGGCCAAAAAGGCAGAAGCCAGAGAAAAAGACCTGGTCGGTGACGTTGATTTTGTGCTGACCTTTCAGGAAGTAGAGAGCATTTTCAACCTTCTTGACATCAAACCGGGTGACTTCGAAGAAGATGATAAAGACCATGCCTCCCGCGCCGGCAGGATTTACGCGCGCGCAGGCGGGGTGAGCGAGGCGGTGGCAGCCACGGCCGAGCGCTTGCAGCCCGACCGCGCCATTCGCGTTAAAACCGTCAAGGCAGATGGCGTGCCCGCCTGCAAAGCCATGATCAAAGATATTCTTTCAGGCGATGTGAAGGGCAACTTTTATGAGGGCATGGGCTGCAAGGGAGGCTGTGTCGGCGGGCCGCGCAGCGTGGTGCCGGCAGAGGTTGGGACAAAGGCAGTGGATGCCTATGGCGATTTGTCCCCTTATCATACGCCTGCGGAAAATCCCTACGTGATTGAACTGCTGCACCGTCTGGGTTTTGAAACGGTGGAAGACTTGCTTGAGAAGTCGGATATTTTCACCAGGCATTTTTAAGGAGTTTATCAAGAGACGATAAGCACATTCTGTGTCTTGCCCTCATGTGCGTCTTATTTTATCGAGATGGACGCAGATATACCTAAAGTTGAAAAGAGAGGAGCCTGTGTGGTAAAAGATAAACAGTTAAAGAATATGGTCATCCTCGGAGTTGTATTGATAACTTTGCTGGAACTTTATTATGCATACAAGATAACAATTGAATATAAAGGAATTTATCACATTGCGAGATTTGCTATACTATCCCTGTTCCAACCCTTTTTGTATGCAAATTTGCTGGGGAAAGAAATTATAAACTTCAAAATAAAAATAACTATATTGATTTCAATTTCAATCTTATTGCCTTTATTGGTTTATTCAACTTTACCAAATTACACCTATGACGAAGGCAAAGGAATTGTTAGTCAAAGTTTGAAAGAAAATAAAGATGCAATATTTGCAGAACTATCTTTTAATGATAAAAAGATACCTGTCATGAATAATCCTAAACAGATATTTGTAGCAGACCGAGTTTACTACTATAAAATTATTTCAGATAACATTGAGGAATATTTTATTGTCAATCCACTAACAGGAGAAACAAACCAGTTATTGGAAGATTATTGGCGAAGCGGGCAATAAGACTTTTTTATTCAAAATATTAACCCACGAGCCGTATATACTCCCGCTCGATGGTTTCTTCGCTTTCCTGCATCGCCGTCAGTGTGCGCCGCAGCAGCTCATCCAGCTCCCAGCCAAGCAGCTGCGCCCCCTGGGCGATGATATCCCGTGAGCAGCCTGCTGCAAAGGACTTGTCCTTGTACTTTTTCTTGAGCGACTTCAGCTCCATA
>JAAZEI010000350.1 GCA_012512355.1 Clostridiales bacterium
CTATCAGATGTATGAAATTCTGCTTAAGAAAGCTATAGAACAGGAGCAAGCTGGAAAACGAGAATCCGCTCGTCTCCTATATCTTCAAGCCGCGGAGAATATTGCAAAAATCGCCTCCGCAAATTCAGGCAGGATTCAAGAGAACCAGTTGAAAGAAGCAACAGTGTTACTTGAAAAAGCAAAACTGTTGAAAAATGATCCGATGTCAGGAAAGACTCCTCAAAATATTGGAACAGGGACATCTTCAAAGAATGAAGATCAGACCAACTTCACCCCCTCCCCCGTCCCTAATGTCAGTTTTGATGACATAGCTGGTCTTAATGACGTTAAGCGCGAAGTACGGGAACGCATCATTCAACCCATGAAAAATCCCGAGCTTTATGCGCAGTTTAAGATCAAACCCGGCGGCGGCATTTTGATGTTTGGCCTTCCGGGAACAGGGAAGACCATGATTGCACGAGCAATTGCGCATGAGGTAAACGCTCCTTTCTTCCATATCCGCAGTTCAGATCTTAAAGATAAGTGGGTTGGTTCTTCCGAGCGAAACACAGCGGCCCTTTTTGAACGCGCCAGACAGGAAAAGGCAAGCGTCTTGTTCTTTGATGAGTTTGATGGCATAGGTGGAAAGCTAGATCAAAGTAACACACATACGCGTGGTGTATTATCCGAATTGAAAAGCCAAATGGATGGTTTTGATAAAGATGGCCCAACAATCATATTGATGCTGGCAGCAACCAATCATCCTTGGGACATTGACACAGCCTTTCTCCGTTCAGGCAGGTTTTCCAAGATGATTTATATACCCTTGCCGGATGAAGAAACAAGGATGTTTCTAATACACCAGCAGTTAAAGGGTGTCCCTGTGGATGAAATCATCGATTTCAATAATATAGTTGCAATCACAGATGGGTTCAATGGTGCAGATATTGTTCAACTCTGCTATCAGATCAAAATCATGGCAGCTACAAGATCGGATGAACTTAAGCAACTCAGTTTAATCACGCAGGATGATATATCATCTGTCGCTGAATCATTTCGTTCTACAGTTGTAAAGAGCGACATCGACAAAATGAAAGAATTCATGCGACAAAATGACTTCCAAGTTCCAAATAAGCTATAGGATTCAGGACAAGCATCTTATTAGCAATAGGAGAGCAATATGATAGAGCTAAGACGTGTGAGGTGTACAAAATGCGGTGCTGAGTTCAATGATGACTATGATCCAACCGCCTCTGTATTACGCTGTAAACGTCTGGGCTGTGGGGCAACTTTTGTTGTTCATCAGGCGCAGGACTTGGCTGCTAAACATCCTGACAGAGAGATAGACATCCTAAACCTACGCAAGCTGCTTGATGAGGCTGTGAACGCTAATGACACAGAACTCATGATTCAACGTGCTCAGGAGATCAGATCGTATGTACCTGACGATGCATTCGCTTCTTATATCGAATCCCTTGGTCAGAAGATGCGCAAGCAGTATAAGCTCTATCAACAGTTTCTGGCAGCAGCCGGTGATATGACCTCTGAAGACGCACAACGCATTCTGACTATCGCGCTAAACCGGGAGCACTTTAGCGATCATGACCGCGAGGCCGTTATAATGTTCATCGACAATCATTTGGATAATGAGCATAAAGCGCTCTGGCGGATGAGGCTGGACAATGCTGTCAAGCGCCTGTTCGAGGATCAGGAACGCTATTCGGTCATCCCCCGGGATGTGTTTATCTGTCATAGCAGCGCAGATACTATCGCGTTGGAGATATACCGAGCCTTGACTGATGATGGTGTAAAGTGCTGGATCAGCGAAGAAAACCTGCCCCCTAAGACAGAATACTACTGGCCCAAAATAGAAGAAGCTATTAGGAACTGCAAGATCATATTGGTCGTCTGCTCTCAGTCCGCCATGCTTCGGGATGACCCAATGAAAGAGATGCTCTATGCTGAATCCCAGAATCTAAAAAAGCTTGAGTTCAAAGTAGATGACAAGCCTCATACAACTTTCTTCCGGCACTACTTTAATGGCATACAATGGATAAAGCTGGATGAAAACAACAAAGAGGCTTCTTTCAGCATGCTTAAAGACAGAGTTTACCTTTTATTGAATGATACTAAGCAGCAAACGTTAGTCATACAAAAGGATATCCAAAAAGAGAATTTGCATAATGCAGAATTCGACATACAGCGCGAACTTGAAGAAGTTAAAAGACAGGAAGC
>JAAZEI010000351.1 GCA_012512355.1 Clostridiales bacterium
CTTTTCCCGACAGGTCATTCAAACCACCAATGCTCCTTGGCGATTCTGCGATAGCAAAGCCTTTGATGCGAGTAGGTTTTTTCTTTTTAGTTAATTTGTCGCTTTGTGTGTTGCTATTTTTTTCGTTTAAGCCATTTTGGACACTGCGCAAGGCTTCATCCTCAATCCTATCTTGAGCAATGCGATGGAGCCGCTTTTCAACGTCATCTCGCAATCGCAGCATGACAGGTGGCTCGATTCGAAAAACATCCTGAATCACACGAGATATCAGTTTTGACAGCTCTTGCTTTCTAAAATAATCCAAAGAAAAATCATCCGGCAGTTCGAGCACCAGCGCGTCGCCTTCACTCATAAAGTGAATTTCGGGTATCCATGAAACAGCTGCGGGATGAGCTCGACCAATGACAGATAAAAGCACATGGGCATACTTCTCAGGTTCTTTTATGAAGCTCTCAGCCAAAGAAGGTGATGCGACTCGAAGAGAAATACGCATCCTAGGCAGCGCTTTCACTATTTCTTTTTTGATAACCTTGAATATTTTTTCATCTACTAAGACATCTGCCAGGAAAAACAAGTAAGCTCGCTCATTTGCTGCATCATAACGCGCTTTTTCAAAGTACAGCTTTCCTTGCAGGTTTGGTGCATTTGCTGTAATGGCAGCTATTAGATCATCATAAGTCAAGTTCTTCCTCCGTACCCAGCAGCATCTTCTGATATATAAGATTCTATGGCTTTCATAATCTCTTCAACCGGATTTTCAGTTATCTTGCGTACAAATTTCCCGTTAACATATAAAGCGCCGACATCTTTTCCACCGCAATACGCAATATCAGCTTCTTTTGCTTCTCCGGGACCATTGACAGCACAGCCCATCACAGCAACGCTGAGGCGCTGCTTAATATTCATTGTCCTGGTTTCAAGCTCTCTTGCAATCCCCTCTACATCTATCTGGGTTCTGCCGCAAGTGGGACAAGATATCATCTGGACGCCGCCGGTCAAACCAATTGCCTTTAAAATATCCAAAGCAGCTCTTGGTTCCGCCAAGGGTGAGCCTGTAAGCGAAACGCGAACTGTGCTGCCAATGCCATCTAACAAAAGAGATCCTATCCCTATGGCCGATTTTATCGTTCCTTGGCCGGGCAAACCAGCTTCTGTTACACCCACATGCAAGGGGTAATCAAAGCGTTGGTCAGCGAGGCGATATGCCTCCACTGTCAGCCGAACATCGCTGGCTTTGAGCGACAAAACGATATCATCAAACCCTGCTTGTTCAAGCAGTCTGATATGTCGCTGCGCTGATTGAACCATCGCTTCAGCTGTTGGCCCGCCAAACTCCTGCAAAATATCTTTGGGAAGTGATCCTGTGTTGACGCCAATACGAATTGGAATACCATGACGCTTGGCACAGTCAGCCATTTCTTTAACTTTGCGTTCATCACCGATATTTCCGGGATTAATTCTTAGTTTATGAATTCCCTGCTCCATAGCGCCAATGGCCAAAAGATAATCAAAATGAATATCCGCAACCAGGGGCACTGGGCTTTTGTCAACTAAGGCCCGAACAGCCTGGACACAATCCTCATTATAAACAGATACTCGAACCAAATCTGCCCCGGCATCAGCCAACAAATTAATCTGCAGCGAAGTTGCTCCAATATTTTCAGTGGGTGTGTTGGTCATCGACTGCACACTGATTGGGTACTTGCCTCCTATGCCCAGTCTGTCAACATACACTGCCTTTTTGACTGACATTTAAAATAACCTCATGACATCCCGGAAGTTTACCCAGATCATCAAAGCAAAAAGCAATATCATCCCAAAGGCATGCACATATCCTTCGCGTTTGAAAGGTTTTCCACGGATTGCTTCAATAAGCAGAAATATGATTCTGCTGCCATCTAGACCGGGAATTGGCAGAATATTAAACAAGCCTAAGTTAATGGATATCATGCACATCAAATATAAGTATCCGGGAAGCTGGCTGGCCTGTGTGGTTTTGACGATTGTCTCAGTAACACCGACAAAACCAGTCAAATCATTTAAACCCTGTCCCCTGAAAATCAAATCGCCTAACACTCTGAATATCCCAGTGCTGACTTGAACACATAAGTCAAATGCCGAGCGTATGATTTCACCAATACTACCGTCATGCCACTCTTGGGGCATTGTGGTAATCAAACTTATCCCCAGCATATATCGATTGGCTCCCTGATCAAACAGGGGGCTGACTTGCACAGTCTGAAGCCCGGATCCTGGCCTGTCAATTTCAATCAAAATAGATGTCTGGCCTTCACTCATCGCCTGGTTGATCAATTCTGACACATTATCCGTCACTTTTGCGCCATTTATAGAAACAAAGGTATCTTCAGCCTGTATACCTGCCAGTTCTGCCGGGCTGTTGGCATTGACTGCCTGGGTAGTTGTTGTAGCGGGTCCTGAAATGGTGGGTATACCGCTCAACACAAAAAAAGCGATGGCCACAATAAAAGCCAGCAGGATATTCATAATCGGACCTGCAATAATGGTCGAAAGCCTTTTTAGTGCGCTAAAGTTACCAAAAAATCTCGGATCATCCTTTGCTTCTTCGCTGCTGTCATCCTCGCCATAAAAAGCGCAGAAACCGCCCATCGGGATGGCACGGAGCGAAAAATCAGTTTCATGTTTTTTGCTCTTCCATTTCAAGAGTTTTGGCCCAAACCCAATCGCGAATTCACGGACCGGTATTTTATTAAGACGGGCAGCAAAGAAATGTCCCGCCTCGTGTACCGTTATTAAAATGCCAAACATTAAAATCGCCGCAAAAATATAAATAAGTGACATATAACCTCCTTAATGAGCTTTATTGAATCATTCGTTTTGCAGTCCGACGAGCTATTGCATCAGCGTACTCAACTTCTTCAAGTGTATCCGCCCTTTGACTGCCTAAACGCTGCAGAGTATTTTCGACAATGTAATAAATCTGACCGAATTTTATCTCGTCCTTCAAAAACATTGCTACCGCTTCCTCATTGGCTGCATTCAATATACAGGATGAAGCATCATTTGTTTGCAAAGTTTGATAAGCCAGAGATATTGCAGGAAAACGCTCCAAGTCAGGGGCTTCAAAGCTAAGGTCTTTGATAGCCGTCAAATCGAGAGTTTTCATTTGTGTTTTCAGGCGTGTGGGATAATTCATGGCGTATAATATGGGCAGACGCATATCAGGCAAACCCATCTGCGCCAGGACAGTGCCGTCTTCAAACTCGACACAAGAATGCACAATGCTCTGTGGGTGAACTACCACCTCAATTTGCTCTGGATCTGCTGAGAACAGCCATTTTGCTTCAATAATTTCCAGAGCTTTGTTAAACATGCTGGCTGAATCAATGCTGATTTTTGATCCCATAGACCAATTGGGATGATTAAGCGCTTGCTCAATTGTGGCTGTCTTGATTTTTTTTATATCCCAATTTCGAAAAGGACCTCCCGAAGCAGTCAATATAAGCTTGCGAAAAGGGTTGCCCTGCGAAGCATTCAAACACTGAAAAATAGCGCTGTGCTCACTGTCTACAGGCAGCAGAGTAGCTTGATGTCCGCCTACTTCGCATTGGCTCATGACCAGCGATCCTCCGGCTACCAGGGCTTCCTTGTTTGCAAGCAAAACACGGCGGCCTGCCTGGCGCGCCGCCAGCACAGCCCTAAGCCCCACCATCCCACTGACAGAAACCATAACATCCTGCGCTGTACCAACCCCAGCCAAAGTCTCCAAAGCAGCATCGCCAAACAGCCATTCACAGCTTTTTTTCAGATCTTTTGGAATCGTCACTTCGCAGCCAGTCAGAGCAGCGTATTTGGGTTGATATCTGCGAACCTGTTCAAAAAGCAATTGGCTATTTTGACGAGCGCACAGAGCTTCGACTTTGAAATGGTTTGGGAACATATCTACAATTTCTAAAGTCTGTCTGCCTATTGAGCCTGTTGAGCCTAGAATGCTGAGTGTTCGCATCCTGTTCCTTTCAATTAAAGCATGAGTAAGTAATAGATATAAATAAACATAGTAACAAATAGTATAGAATCCAGCCTGTCCATCATGCCGCCATGACCGGGAAATATCGTTCCGAAATCTTTAACATTGCAATGGCGCTTGACAGTGGATGCAAACAAATCCCCGATCTGAGCTACAATACCACCAAAAAAACCAATGACAACAAAGTGCCAAAAAGCAGGTTGAGCCATGCCGACGAGGCCGGCAATAAAATATATAACTATTGCTGTTAAAACAGTGCCTACTAGACCGCCCAAGGCACCCTCGACCGTTTTTTTAGGGCTGATGACAGGGTTAAGCTTTACTCTCCCGTACCGAACCCCCACAAAATATGCTGCCATATCTCCCATAGTAGGGACAAAAAAGCTAAGTGCCAGCAGAACCCTATGCATAGGTACAGGCAGACGGCTCATGGCCAGCATCGCCATGCCGGGAAAGGCAACGGTCAGCAAGGGCATCAGTGAAAACAGCATATCATCCAGCCTTGGGTTTTGTCTGAACATCACAATGGCACACACTAGGAGGAATGTCACCGAAACAACGGCAATTAAAATGCTGATGGCAGCAATTTCGTTGAGCAGAATAAAACTGGGTATGCTGACAATCAACGCTGCCCAGGTGGGCCATGCAACGGGCCGGTGCCCGGCTTTTCCCAAAGCGCTAAACTCTTCAGCGACCGCGATCAAAACGGCTGCAATCCATAATGTTGCAAAATACCAGCTGCCAAAATATAAGGCTGACAACAATAAAAGGATTAAACCAGCTCCTGTAATAATTCTTGTTATCATGTCGTACGGCCTCCATACCTTCGTTCACGCTGCTGAAATGATTTTAATGCTGACTTGTATAAATCCACCGTAAAGTCAGGCCACAATGGTTGGGGAAACATCATTTCGGCATAAGCATTCTGATACAGCAAAAAATTACTCAGCCGCAGTTCTCCACTGGTCCTGATCAACAAATCCACATCTGGCTGACCTTTGGTATAGAGCTCATTTTCAAACATTTCAGAGCTTATCTCATCAGGTCTAATGTGACCTGAAGCAACCTGATGAGCCAATGCGATCGTTGCCTGCAATATCTCATCACGGCTCCCATAATTGAGCGCTATATTAAGCTGAAGCCCTTTATTGTCTGCTGTTCTCATTTGAGCTGCATTAACCGCCTGATGCTGAGCTGCAGGAAGCGCATCAATATTGCCCAGAATACGTATGCTCACTTCTTTTTCATCCAACTCATCTATTTCAGTTCTAAAAAATTCGAGGATTAAGGTCATCAAAGCAGCAACTTCTGTCTGAGATCGTTTCCAATTTTCTGTTGAAAATGCATAGAGAGACAAAACTTCTATTCCGGCATCACTGGAATAACGCACAATTTCACGCAAGGTTTCTACACCTTTGCGATGACCCAGGGCAATGGCCAAACGATGCTGTTTGGCCCAGCGACCGTTGCCATCCATAATAATGGCCACATGGCGAGGAAGAGAATATTCAGCTTTGGGCATCAGAACCCTCCGGCTCTCTTGTGCTGAAATAGGCTGCAATCAAATAGTCCCCGCGGATGGCAATCACTCTTGGGGCTCTATGCTCTGCGCTAAGGGTTTCTTTGGGCGATCTGGTGGTGATCACCTTGGGGAACAAACCTTTGGATGAATACATCTGCAAGACTTCATCAAGCGGATGACCAATTATATTATCATGTATCAAATGGCCAAAATCTCTTTTTCTTTCTCAGCAGCCAAAGCATCTATCTCTTTTGTAGCCGCATCCGTTACTTTTTGAAGCTCTTCTTCCGCTTTTCTCTGGTCATCTTCTGAAAGGGAAGAATCTTTCTTCATTTTCTTGAACTGCTCCATTGCATCACGGCGAATTGAACGAATCGCAACCTTGGAATCTTCTGCTGCTTGACCAACTTTTTTACTCAATTCTTTGCGGCGTTCAGCATTGAGTTCAGGAATAATCAAACGAATGATCTTGCCGTCATTTGCAGGGTTCATGCCCAGATCACTCATCTGCAAGGCTTTTTCAATTAAAGGAATAGCCTTGGCATCCCAAGGAGAAATAACCAAAACCCGAGGTTCGGGCGCAGAAATATTTGCCATTTGATTTAGAGGGGTCATCGTTCCATAATAATCAACCGAAATACGGTCGAGGAGCTGCGGGTTAGCACGACCTGCTCTTAATGACTGCATATCTCTTTTGAAGACTTCTTTTGTTTTATCCATCTTCTCTTCAGCTGTGCTGATTGCCTGCTTATACATTTTGATACCTCCTTATTACTATTGGTATTGTAACTTGTTTAGTCTTATTAATCAACTATTTGCATAGCAGTCTGATTGTATAAAAATTCGTTTATAGCAGAAATATTTCGTTTCAAATTGGGTACAAGAAAATATGTCTTGTTAATTAACTTTGAAGCAAATGCGCCTTTAACAGGTATGCTGAGGGTATCGATGCTGACATTGTCTATTCTCATAGTTTCTGTCAGCAGGCTTAACACATCACTCATAGTAACATCTGTCCCCACTCTTGGAATAAAAGCTGTTACCGCATCAGCCAGCTGGGAAAAAGAAGACTGGTTCAATTGCATATATATAGCTTTAATGACCTTTTGCTGGCGCACCACACGATCAAAATCACTATCAGTTTTTCTTATGCGAGCATAGCTCATCGCTTGCAATCCTGTTAAAATGCGAGAGCCTGATGCTGAGAGCATACCGAATTCTTCAGGCACACCGCGCAAATAATTAAAATAACCAAGGATACCATTCAAAGGTTTAAGCTCATATTCTTCAACAAATAGTTCTACTCCCCCTATGGCGTCAACAAGGTTAACCATAAGAGAAAAATTAATCGAAAGATAGCCATCAACAGTTATCCCGAAATTCTCTTCTATTGTTTTCATAACCAAGTTAGCTCCGCCAAAGGCATAGGCCGCGTTTAATTTGTTGTGCCCCCTGCCTGGAATTTTTACATACAGGTCCCGCATAAAAGAGACCAGTTTCAGAGTTTTTAATCGTGTGTTGAGCACAGCCAAAATCATGGTATCGCTGCGGCCTCCCAAGTCATCCCTATCCGTATCTATTCCAAGTATCAGCAATCTGTACTCACCATCAAGACCCGTGGCCGGGATCTGAAAATCTTCGGGGAGCACCATGTATAGCCTGTTTTCCTCATCAGCTTCAGCCAGCATGTCGAGCAAAACATTTCGATCTTCCTCTGTTAAATTTATATCCGCATTGACAGCAGAACAAGAGCCCAGTAAGAGCAGGAAGACACTAAATAAAATAAATGCTTTTTTCATTCACTACTCTCCAAATTAAAATAACGCAGCCGGTGGCTGCGCTATTTAGGTCATCAGTATAATTTAGGCGCTGATGGTAATGCAGTTCTTAGGGCAAACAGGAACACAGGCTTCACATTTTGTGCACTTATCCACATCAATCTCTGCCAGAAAATTGGTGACATGAATCGCGTCATATTCGCAAGCTTTTTCGCAGCGTTTGCAAGCAATACAAGCGCGCTCACAAGCGGCATTTGCCAGTTTGGGCGCTTGCGTGTTCATGCATCGAACTGTAACAGTAGCAGCTCGGGGCAAAAGTTTAATCAGCATATTAGGACACTGCGCAACACACATGCCGCAGGCAGTGCATTTCTCAGGATCAATTACACATAGATTATTAACAAAACTAATGGCATCAAATTGGCAAGCTCGCTGACAGTCACCAAGACCCACACAGGCGCTGGGACACATTTTGGGTCCTCCGGCCAAACTAACTGCATGATGGCAGCTTTTAATGCCTTCATAAACAAACCTATCTTTGGAGATACCATCTTCCCCCTGACAGCGAATTCTCGCCACCATTGGCTCTATGTCCCCACTGGAGACTTTCATTATTTCAGCCAGCGCTGTGGCAGACTTAACACCGCCGGGAGTGCAGCCTGTAACAGGCGCTTCTCCCCTTACCACCGCTTCGGCAAAAGGATCACATCCCGGGTATCCGCAAGCGCCGCAATTGACTCCTGCAACGTTCTCACGAACCAGAGCTACGCGCTCATCCACCTGAACATGAAATACTTTATCAGCCAAAGACAAAAGAACACCAAAACTTATACCCATACCGCCAAGA
>JAAZEI010000352.1 GCA_012512355.1 Clostridiales bacterium
GCATCCCGCCCAGCCAGCGGTGATTCACATAGAACATGTTGCAGCGTTTGGCTTCCTGTTCGATAGAATCCTGAGCCTGCTTTTTCGTGCCGACAAACAGTATGCTTTTGCCCTCCATCGCCAGATTGCGAACAAACATATATGCTTCGTCCATCTTGCGAACTGTCTTTTGAAGATCAATAATATAAATACCGTTGCGTTCGGTGAAGATGTAAGGTGCCATTTTAGGGTTCCAGCGGCGTGTTTGATGGCCAAAGTGTACGCCTGCTTCCAAGAGATGTTTCATTGAGATAATTGCCATGATGAGTTTCCTCCTTGTTTATTCCTCCGCGGCGATCAACCCGAGCTAGCCGCCAATTGGCACAAGCAGCCGGTCCTTCCGCGTGCGTTATCCGATAAATTATAGCATAGGCATGTGTGTGAAGCAAGCGGTTATCCTCTTATTTATTGGCTTGACTTCAAAATGATATTTGTTCTTTAAAACGATCTAACCCACTTAAACTCATACCCCGAATATTAAAAGAAATGCTAAAGCAAACTATCGGAAAATTTCCAACTTATTTGGTTTGTTGTTTTTTAAAGAATGACGACTTGCTCTGATTAATCAATTGCAGCAATCTCACGCAGAATCTCGCCTGCAATGATAAGCCCCATCATTGGCGGCACAAAAGAACTGCTTCCGGGCGTGACACGACGTGACGATTTATTGAGGAGACTGTCAGCCTGAGAAACATCTGGCTTATAGCCGTCAGCATCCCTTGAATATATGGGCTTTATTGGGTTCTCTGTCGAGTAAACAACCTTTAGCTTGGGAATGCCGCGTTTACGCATCTCACTTCTCATTACCCTGGCCAATGGACAGCCGCTCGTCTTATAAATGTCACATACAACCAGCTTGGTCGCATCCAGCTTATTGCCCGCTCCCATCGCGGAGATGATAGGAATTTGCAGCTGCCAGGCACGAACGACCAACTCAAGCTTAGCCTTTACCGTATCAACCGCATCTACAATGTAATCATATAAAGATAAATCTACCTGATTTGCATTTTCCGGCAAATAAAAGAGCTTAACGGCTTTTATTAAAAGATTAGGGTTGATACCAAGCAAACGCTCTTTCATGACATCTATTTTGTCTCGGCCGATTGTTTTATGAGTCGCAATAACCTGACGATTGAGGTTGCTTAGAGAAATAGTATCAGCATCAAACACATCTATCGCTCCAATACCGCTGCGTACCAATGCTTCCGCAGCAGCGCCGCCTACACCGCCGATTCCAAATACTGCAATCCTTGATTGGGCAATCTTCTGCATTCCTATCTGACCAAACAATAACTCTGACCTTGAAAATTGGTTCATGCTTCCTCCGTATATATTTAAAAGTAGGGATCAGCATAGCTATTCCTTATCAAAAACTACTCTCTTACAGAAGCAAAAAGATATGACTGAGCTCAGCCATATCTTTTTAGCATCTGACTTCACCTAGCAATTTATATCCTATAACAGGAAAACAGATTGTCAAACAC
>JAAZEI010000353.1 GCA_012512355.1 Clostridiales bacterium
GCAGAGTCTGGCCCACAACGGCATGGCCAATAATTTTATGCAGATGCTGGATATTGCCAGGGTGCCTTTTTTCACCTCGCCTGTCTGGGGGCGACCTGTTATCCTGTTTACCAACGCTTGGAAACAGGCAGGTTATTTTACTGTACTGATGCTGGCCAGTGTGGTGAGCATTGACCCTACCATCTACGAAGCGGCCCGGATTGACGGCGCCAGCCGCATGAAACAAATTGGCTATATCATTGTGCCCCAGGTTTGGCCGACAGTTAAAACCTTGCTGGTGCTGGGCGCAACAGGAGTGTTGAGAAACTTTGACCAGGTGCTCATCATGAACAGGCCTGCCACGAAGGACAGCATACGAACCCTGCTCTTGTATATTTATGAAGAGGGCATCACGAAGATGAAAATTGGAACAGCGACAGCTGCCGCCACGGTGGTTATGGTGATCACCCTGGTGATTACCATTGTAGTGCGCAAACTGGCCAAGTATGACCAGGATGCGAGCTATTAGGAGGAGGGCATATGAAATCAACGATTTTCGACAGGCATGAAAAAACATTAAAGCCTTTTCGAAACCAAATGACCTTCGCGCAGAAAGCTGTAAATTGGACATTGCTGCTTTTGGTGTTTTTGATTATGATGCTGCCCATGATTAACGTGCTTGCCATTTCGCTGTCAAGCAATTCTGCCTCCCAAGTGTCGGATGTGACGCTGTGGCCGAAAGACTTTTCAACGGAAGGCTATACCTTTATTTGGAAGGCGCGCAACTTGGGCAGAGCTTTTTTCAACTCATCCTTTGTTTCAGTTGTGGGTACTTTTATTTCCGTCACCATCGCCGCGATGGCAGGCTATGTGCTGATTCAGCGGGAACTGCCTTTTCGCAAAACCATCGCTACGGGTATTCTCATGACGATGATGATTCCGGGGGATCTGACGCTGGTCTCCATTTTCTCGCTGAATAAAAGTCTGGGGCTGATCGATAACTATTTGGGTCTCATTTTAAATGGTTTAGTGTCGGCTTTTTCTATTATGCTGATGCGCAATTATTTCCTTTCTGTTCCGGAGTCTCTGGCAGAATCGGGGCGTATTGACAATGCGTCTGAGCTCAAAATATTCTTTGCCATCTACCTGCCGCTGTCACTTCCGGGTCTTGCTGCCATTACTTTCCTTGATTTTATCGGCAGGTGGAATTCATTTATGGTGCCCCTGATTATCATCACCAAGCCCGAATTGTACACTTTGCCCATTATACTCAGACAGCTGACGCAGCCCACAGATTCAACTTCAGGGGTGATGCAGATTTATGACAACGCCCGAATGGCTGCGATTGTCATCACGGTGATTCCCCTGCTGCTGCTCTATGGTGTAGCGCAGCGTTTCCTGATAGGCGGATTAACCCTGGGCGCCGCAAAAGGCTAAACGAGAAAGATACGACGGAGATATTTGTGAAGAACATGTTAACCCATTCATTTACCCGGCTGGTGGAAAAAGCGGAAGAGCGCCAATACCTGCGCATTCCTTTTGAGGTAATGGAAGATATAGAAACCATCACCATCGCCTATGACTACACACGCCACCGAATCTCCCCCAAGGAAGAGGGAATGACCCGGCGCGAGGAAATCAACATCATTGACCTGGCGCTGGAGGACCCTCAGCAAAGTCTTGTTGGGGCAAGCGGTTCTGAGCGCAAAGAAATCAAAATTCATGAAAATTACGCAACGCCGGGCTATCACGGGGTCCCCATCCAATCGGGCACCTGGTACTTGGTGCTGGGCGCTTATCTCATTGAGCAGGAAGGCTGCCCTGTATCCATCAAGGTGACCCAAAAAAGAAAAGAAACGGTGCTCCTGCGGGGAGATACCCATACACATACAGTGCACTCCGATGGATGGTATACCGTGGATGAAGCGATTGCCAGAGCCAGACAGGATAGGCTGGATTATTTGTTTATCACCGATCACAACAGCATGACATCCAATGCCTATCTGCGTTCTTACCCTGACCTGACCGTTCTGCCCGGGGTTGAAGTGACCTACTATGATGGGCACTATAATATGTTTGGTCTAAAGAGGCCTGTCAAAACCTATGTAGCCAATTCGCGCGATGAAGTGCTGGCCATCATGAGAGAGGGCAAAGAGAAAGGCGCTCTGGTTTCGCTCAACCATCCCTGCGATAAAAGCTGCGGCTGGACCTATGGCATTGGCTCGGATGTGCCCTGCGATATGGTGGAGATATGGAACGGACCTTTCATCCCTTACAATCAGGCAAGTGTGGATCTGTGGCACGAACAGCTTTGCAAGGGCCGCATCTGGCCTGCCATCGGGGGAAGCGATTGTCACAGAGCAGAGCTTTTTCGCAATGTTGCAGCGCCAGCCACTTTCCTTTACTCAAACTCTCGGGCAGGAAGCGATATCCTGGATGCCATGAAGAGCGGGCATGCTTTTATCGGTATGAACACCAGCGCGCCGGTTATTTATATCGCGATGGGCGATGCCCGGATGGGCGATATTTATCAGGGGGCTCCAATGCCTTTGGAACTGCGTGTCGATGGCCTTGCACAAGGTGATGAAATCCGCTTGATTGATCAGACAGGGATTATCTGGCGAAATAAGCCCGGTGCCTGCTGGCGCTACGAGACAAGCATTGAAGTGAAAGACAGTATTTTCCTGCGGGTTGAAATTTGGCGTGAACTTTTCATCGGCATGACCACCCTGGCCAGCATCAGCAACCCAATTTATATCAGATAGCATCAGGAGGACAGAGGTTTGGATATTCGCAAGGTGCATTTGGTATTCAAAACACATCTGGATATCGGGTTCACAGACTTCTCGGCTCATGTCATTGACCACTATTTATACCATTATATCCCCGCGGCTATTGCAGCAGCGCAAAGCCTGAATATTCCCGGGCAGGCGAAACGCTTTGTGTGGACCGTGGGGTCTTATATAATCGATCTTGCTGTGCGCACCCTCAAAGGTGAGGAGGCTATGAGGCTTGACCGGGCGATTAAGAATGGCGATATCACCTATCATGCTCTGCCTTTTACCACCCACAGTGAGCTGTGCAGCAGGGAGATGTTTAAGGCCGGGCTTGGGATTGCCAAACGTCTGGATGAGCGTTATGGGAAGAAGACCTGTGCTGCGAAGATGTCAGATGTCCCCGGACATACCCTTGGCATTGTCGGCCCTTTAGTTGAAATGGGCATTGAGTTTTTACATATTGGCATCAATGATGTCGCCCGCATGCCGGCAGTGCCTGCGCTTTTCATGTGGGAAAACGCGCAGGGGCAGCAGGTGATGGTGAACTATGCGCGCAGCTATGGCGGTCTGACCACAGTGGAAGGCCATGACGAAGCGCTGTATTTCCTGCACTCAAGCGACAACATGGGCCCACCTGATGAAGATTATTTGCGAGAAATATTTGAAAGCATTCAAGCGCAGTTTCCCCAGGCGCAAGTCGCCGCTTCTACCCTGGATGCGTTTGCCATCGGGTTGCGTTCTGTGCGCGGCCGTTTGCCTGTCCTTCGCGAAGAAATAGCTGATACATGGATTCACGGCATCGGCACGGACCCCAAGAAAGTGGCGATGTTCAAAGAGTTGGATCGTTTGTCCCAAACCTGGGATAAAGAGGGTTTATGGGAGAACAATGCCAACCCACTTGAGGATGGAAGGCTGCCCAGGGCTGCTTTTCTAGAGGAGCTTTTGTTGGTCTGCGAACACACCTGGGGCATGGATACCAAGAAATTCCTGGCTGATTTTGTCAACTGGAGCAGGGCAGATTTTGATCTTGCCCGCAGAAAAAACACACTCAAAGATAGCTATGGTTTGGGGACAGCCTACGAAAGTGCTTTTATGTTTGGAAAACGGGAATTTGAAGCGCTCAAACCTAAAAACTTACATTGGGAACAGCGCAGTTATTCTGTTTTTGAGAAATCCCATCAGGAACAGCGAGATTATATTAAAAAGGTTTTGGAGATTCTGCCGCAGCCACTGAGGATGCAGGCTGAAGAAAAGTTAGAGAAGTTTAACAACGACGCAGTGGCTGGTCTCACCGGTGAATATGCCAAAACATCAGCAGTACAGATGGGTGATTATGTGGGAATGCTCGAAGATGATGACATCATCCTGCGCTCACCCGCCGGGCATTTGATCCGTATTGGTCTTCCTATTTATCAGGAAGTTGGCCTGGATGCCTATGACCGTCTGGAGAAACATTATCTATGGCATATGGAAAAAAACAGAGACTGGGCTATCCCGGATAATAAAAAAACCGGCGCTGAAAACAGTGACGCCCCGCATCAAGATATCATCCACAAACCGAATCTTGAACTCTCTGCGCAGCAAGATGGCGCCTGGCACTTGGAAGGCAGGTTTGATGAGCGTCCCCAGATGCTGGCCGGCTGCCCAGAGGGGTTTAGGCTGACTTTAAAACCTTATGATGAGGGGATAAAGATCAGTTTGTTTCTATATCACAAACCCGCCAACCGAAAA
>JAAZEI010000354.1 GCA_012512355.1 Clostridiales bacterium
AGTCTCTGTCGGGTTAATCGCTTTAAAAGTTTTGTTTATCACATTTTGTAAATAAATAATGAATTTAATGACCGGATATTGACATATGCCCATAACATGATTATAATACGTACTGTAAATGCGAATCATTTGCATTTACAGTACGTGTTTATGGAGGATGGAAATGAGAACAAAAAGAAGTATATATACAATGTTGGGGTTATCACTATTTTTATGTATGCTGCTTGTTGCTGGCTGTAATAAAACAACGGAAATAAGCGATTCCGAAAACTCGACAACAAAGAAACCTATTATTGCGGTATCTATTGTACCTGAACAGACATTTGTAAAGGCTGTTTGTGGTGACCTTGCAGAGGTTGTTACAATGATTCCTCCCGGCAATAGCCCAGAGAATTATGAACCTAAACCGAGTGAAATGGAACGGTTTAGTAAAGCATCATTGTACTTTTCTATTGGAGTACCTACCGAAGAAGCAAATATATTGCCTAATGTCGGAAATATAAAAGTAATTTTGTTAGCGGAGAAAGTCAGTACGATTTATCCTGACAGAACATTTAAATCAGGTGAAAGAGATCCGCATATTTGGCTGTCTCCTAAGAGAGTAAGAGTAATGATTGACACAATTGCTGATGAAATGAGCAAGATTGATTCAAATAATGCAGCTACATATAAAGAAAATGCAAAAGCATATATAACACAGCTTGATGCTCTTGATGAACAAATAAAATCAGCTCTTGATGGTGTACAGAGCAAGAAATTCATTGTATATCATCCTGCGTTTGGGTATCTTGCCGATGATTATGGCCTTACCATGTACGCTTTGGAGGATGAAGGCAAGGAAGCAACAGCCGGGCATTTACAAGATATGATTGACCTTGCAAAAGCAGAAAATATCAAGGTTGTTTTTTATCAGGAGGAGATTGACAGCAGTCAGTCAAAAGCGTTTGCCGAAGAAATTGGCGGGAAAACTATACAGCTTGCACCTTTGGCGGCAGATTATATCGATAATTTAAAAAACATGGCTGAAACCATGGCGGAGGTTATGCAATGAGTATTCTAAGAACTCAAATTGAATCTGCCATTCATATTGATAATTTATCAGTTTATTATGGACAAACTCCTGCGGTTACAGGGATATGTCTTGATGTGTCTGAAGGCGAATATCTGGGTATTATTGGACCAAATGGCGGTGGAAAATCCACTCTTTTAAAAGCGATTCTTGGCCTTGTTCCAATATCATCGGGTATAGTACAGATTTACGGAAGCAATATTGAAAAAAGCAGGACCTTGATGGGATATGTACCGCAGTTCGCAGCACTGGACAAACGATTCCCGATTACTCTACTTGAGGTTGTTCTGACAGGATGCTTAAAACAAGGTTTATCTCTTTTTTACAGATATACCAAAAAGGATAAGGAAATTGCCCATGAACTTCTTGAGAAAGTCGGCATAGCAAGTCTTGCAAATCGACAGATATCAGAATTGTCTGGTGGTGAATTTCAGCGAATGCTTATCGCAAGGGCGCTTGCCGTTAATCCCCGGATTTTACTTTTAGACGAACCAACTGCCAGTGTAGATGCTGTTTCACGCGATCAGATATATAGTTTGCTCGCAGAACTTAATAAAAGTATGACTATCATCCTTGTTACCCATGATCTGCTTGCCGTCTCTTCGCAGGTTCACCGGTTGGCTTGCCTTAATGAACATCTTATTTATCACGGTGAAGCGGAGCTTACTGAAAGCATTGTAAACAGCTTATATGGTTGTCCAGTAGATCTAATTGCCCACGGAGTACCCCATCGGGTGCTCAAAGAGCACGAGGAGGGAACCCACATTGATTAAGGCGCTTTTTGAATATCAATTTTTGCAGAATGCTTTGATTTCTGGTATTTTGGCAAGTATCGTATGCGGAATAATTGGAGTAATTATTGTTGAAAAGAAACTTGTTATGATGAGTGGAGGAATAGCACACACATCGTATGGTGGAGTAGGTTTAGGATATCTTTTGGGTTTTGAGCCTATTATCGGAGCATTTATAT
>JAAZEI010000355.1 GCA_012512355.1 Clostridiales bacterium
CTGATCCGGAACTGTCCAGACAGATTGATGAGCTGGAGAGCATCTCCAACAAGATTTTTCGTACTGAAATTGAAAAGCCTGGAAAAGCACCGCAAATCAGACGTTTTATGGATTATTATCTGCCTACAACACTAAAAATGCTCCAGGGATATAGTTTGATGGATGACAGAAAGATATCCAGCCAAGAGGCGCTGAATGTAAAAGCTAAAATCGAATCTGCCATGGAGGTCGTGATAGATTCTTTTAAAAAGCAGCTAAATACTCTGTATCAGGATGATATCCTCGATATCTCCACAGATATCGATGTGCTCGAAACAATGCTCAAACAAGATGGTCTTGGCGCTGACCAGTTTAGTATGTATGGCAGTACAAATGCCGCCGCGCAGTTAAAGAAGGAGGATTAAACCATGACAGATGATATGCAGGTTAATCACGAGGATCGCCAGCAAGCGATGGCGCAGATGCCAACGCTGACTTTAAGCCCCAAGGCTGAGGATAGACTTCAGATGGAACAAGTGATTGAAGAACTTGAAAAGACCCAAAGCGATGAACCCTTGGCACCAGATGTACAGGCTGCTATCGCCAAACAGCTCGACAGCAATCTCAATGATGAAGAACGAAAAACGGTCAGTGAGTTTTCAAAGCAAATTGATATTGCAAATGCGCAGCACGTTATGCTGTATGGCGCTGATGCACAAAAGAAAGTCTCAGACTTTGCTGATACCATCCTATCGGATATTAAGAACAAAGATGCTGGCAACGTAGGGGATATGATGGGGAAGCTCATTGGTGAATTAAAGAGTTTCGAAAGTACGACTGAGAAGCCAAGAGGTCTAAAAGCGCTCTTTAGCACGCCGGAAAAATATATCGCGGCTGTGCGCGCACGCTTTGAGACAGTATCTGTCAATGTCGAAAATATCGCAGGTACCCTTGAAAAACATCAGGTTACATTGCTCAAAGACGTAGCCATGTTCAACCATTTGTATGACATGAATATACAATATTTCAAAGAACTGACGATGTACATCCTTGCCGGAGAAGAGCGCCTTGCTGTGTTTCGGGCAAATGAAGTGGCTGATGCAAGAGCTCACGCTGAGAAAACGGGTGATGCCATGGATGCCCAAAAAGCAAGTGATCTAAACTCCGCGGCTGATCGCTTTGAAAAAAAGCTTCATGATTTGAAATTAACGCGGCAGATATCTATGCAGATGGCACCTCAGATTCGACTTTTGCAAAATAATAATGCGCTGCTCATTGAGCGTATCCAGTCCACGCTGGTCAATACTCTGCCCTTGTGGAAAAATCAGATTGTTCTCGCCATTGGCCTTGAACATAGCCGTGAAGCTATGCAAGCTCAGCGTTCAGTAACTGACATGACCAATGAATTGTTAAAGAAAAATGCGGAATCTCTTAAAATGGGCACCATCGAGACAGCAAAAGAAGCAGAACGCGGCATCATTGATATTGAAACCTTGGTTGAAACCAATCAAAGCTTGATTGACACCATGAACGAAGTAGTTCGTATTCAGGATGAAGGCCGCCAGCAGCGAAGAGATGCTGAAAAAACACTGAGCCGCATGGAAGATGAACTCAAAACACGTCTTATCAGCGGCCGTTGATGAGACGCTCATGATGCATAAAAAATCGAGGGCTGTCTTAGCCTTTCTTGTTATGATAATTTTGCTGTCTGGTGCTATTTCTCTGGGTGCTTACAGAGGATGGTCTGAGAAAAAACTGGCAGTCGAAAAGAGCATGGATAGTTTGTTTGAGATGCTGACAGCCCGCAGGGAGATTGGCAGCAACATTTTAAGTGTTGCGCAGCGCTACTTGCCAAAAGATCATGAAATGATGGCTGGGCTTCATCAAGACATAGCTGACCTTGCGCGCGAAAGCAGTTTCACCCAGCTCGCCAATGCAAATGAGCATTTTGAACAGCACGCTGCCTCTTTGTTAGCCACTTTAAAATCTCTTCCATCAGTACAGAATAATGACCGTGACTTGATGTATGTGGAGCAGATGCTTCCCCAAGCACTTGAAAAAAGTGCTAGGATGACAGAACAGACAGAGTATAATCAACAAGCCATGGCATTTAACACAGAGATGGACCAGCTTTTTTCTGGGAAGATAGCCCAGCTGCTGGGTATCAAGCCCGTTGAGGAGTTTACCGTTTTGGAGGGAAAGAAATGAAGAAACGGTCGACGCTGATATGTCTTTTAGTACTGGTTTTGCTGCTGGTTCAGGGGATGTCAGCAGCTGCTGCCGACGCACCGCGCATACAGGACAGGGCTGCTATTTTGAGCACGCAAACTTTTGCAGATGCGGATAAACTCAGCAGAATTGTCGAAGATAAAACCGGTCTGAGAATTGAAATAGATATCCGTCATTTTTTGGGTGGCGCAGACATTGACAGCTATGCACAGCGCTTGTTAACTCAAACGCAAAGCAGTCAAAACACCTTGCTTTTACTTGTTGTGGTGGGTGAGGAAGCTTATGCTGCAGCTGCGGGTACCAATGCCCGGAAGATCATTGATCCTGAGCTATATGAAACCCTCCTATCTGCCAATTTTAGACGAGAGTTTCTCAATCAAAACTACGACAGTGCCATTTCGGGCTTTATGCTAAACAGCGCAAAAGAAGCGGCAAAGCAGAGCGGCGCAGTCATAAAACTTGACGGCCTATTTGAGGACAGTGTTCAAAAAATCGAATCGCCTGATGTGACGGCCTTACCCGAAGCTACCAAAAGAATCAAAATTTTTGATTTTAACAGCATTCTTCGGGAACCCATCTCACCAACCTCAGATCCATCAATCGGTAGGGCTCAGTCTCAACGAGAAGAAAAGAGCCTGAGTATTGGCAGCATCATTATCATAGGGCTTGTTCTTTCCTCTATCTTTGGAAAGAATAAAAGAGGAAGATCAAAAGGCTGCGGCTGCGGTCCATTAGGTTGGATATTTGGTGTGTTTGGTCTTTCCAAATTTTTTGGCTGGAGAAAGTAAGCAATGCGCTTGCTCATGATCAGCCTGGATTCAGCTTTTTCGGCTGATGCGAAAACACTGCTGGCTATGCCTCATTTAGGTGGTTTGGCTGACCGCGGTGTTTTTTGTGACAAGGTCCAGACAATCTATCCCAGCATCACATATCCGGCGCATACCAGTATCCTGACCGGCTGTTACCCTGATAAACACGAGATCGGTCACAATGAAAAATTTTTCTCTGATTTACCTCCTCAAAAGCGGCCATGGAACTGGAATGCAGAGGATGTTAAGGCTGATACTTTATTCCAGGCAGCGGCTCGCGCTGGACGTGAAGTGGCCTCCATATTATGGCCTGTAAGCGGACATAATAAAGCTATTCGCTATAATATGCCAGAAGTTCATGCTTTGCCCGGTGAGAATCAAACTGCTAAAATATTGCGATATGGCAGCTTCTGGTGGTTAATGCGGACCGAAATAAAATATGGCAAACAGCGCGTCAGCACACGCCAGCCTCATCTTGATCGCTTTGCCGTTTTGGTTGCTCAAAAGCTGATAGAAAAACAGTATAATCCCAGCAAGAAGGTAAGTGTGGACCCCAGTCCTCGCATCAAGCACCGTCATATGCCCGATATACTGGCGCTTCATCTGGTAGATCTAGATGCTGCGCGTCACCGAGAAGGTACTTTTTCAAAAGAATCCAAGGCAGCACTCGTCAGATTAGACCAACATGTGGGTCTTCTTCTTAAATCTTTGGAAGAAGCCGGTGTCTTGAATGATACGATAGTTGCTGTGATGAGCGACCATGGGCAGGCAGATGTAGATAAACAGTTTGCCCTGGATGCATATCTCAAATCAAGCGGAGTACCGGCACGTGCACAGACACTGGGGTTTGGGGCATACATCCATGTCGACAGACGAGATTATCATAAAGTATTTGAGTTTATCCAGCAAAATCAGCAGGGTTTGCATGTCAAGCAGATCTACACCCGCAAGGAATTGCGAGATATGCATGCAGTGCCAGGAATAATGCTTGCAGTTGAAGCGGAAGACGGCGTAGAGTATGTTGATGATTTGGACGGAATCCAACATAGAGCAAATCATGGCTTTGGTCCGAATCATCCTGCATCAAAGTGTCTGCTATGGCTGACCGGCCCTCCTTTTTTAAAAGGGGCGCGCCTCCACCAGGCTGATTTGATTGATATTGCGCCGACACTGGCCCATGCTTTGCGGCTTGAGCTTCCTCAGGCGCAGGGGAGAGTCTTATTTGAATCATTGATTGAAAGTATGAGGGAGTAGTTAATGGCAACGCAGGCTGCTGTGAGTTTTTTCTATCAATCCGGCTTCACTGTTGCGGTTGGAAAAACTTTGTTGATTTTTAGTTATTGGGAAGAGCACATCAAGCAAGGTTATCGTTTGAACGATCAAGATTTTCGTGGGTTTAACAATATTGTTGTTTTTGTTCCCAGAGCCAGCGCGGAGCATCATGATCCGGTCATTTATAAGTGGAGTGAAGCGTTTCCCATCAGCTATGTTCTGACATCCGAATTGAAAGATGTTGTGCCCAAAAAAGCGAACATACGTTTTATTCATCAGGGTGAAAGTTTAAAGATCGCCAAAGTGCAGATAAAAGCATTCGAGTCAACTGACGCGGGTATATCCCTGTTGGTTAAGGCTGCAGGTGTGCATATTTTTCATGCCGGGGATTTAAATTTATGGCACTGGCGAGAAGAAAATACACTGCATGAAATAACCCGCGCCGAAGATGAGTTTTATCGTGTCATCTCCACTATCAAAGAGGACAGGATAGACATTTGTATGTTCCCTGTCGACCCGAATTTGGGCGGGTTTTATGATGCGGGCGCAAATCATTTTATTATGGCAAAGAAACCGAGAATTTTTTTCCCTATGCATTGGAGCAACAGGGCTGAGATAGCAGAAGATTATGCCCGCCGCATGCATACTGTCCATACAACTGTGTATGCGCTTACGCAAGCCCGGCAAACAGCAGTGATTGATTTTAGCGTCAGTCCGCCTCTTGTGAGAGATTCTCTGGCGGAGCGCAAACTGATTGGCAGAAGCGCTAACGCTATTGCAAATGATCACATTAATTTGAGTGCATATATTTCTGAAGATCCTTTTTCTGAAACAGATTTACCGGTAGATTTGCCAAAAAGACAATACTGAGTTATGATGTTCATTTTGTAATCGCGTGCAAGGCTTCATTTGCAGGCGTTTTTATGGTATAATCATGTTGTAGAGTAAACCCAAATAGGGGTTAAGCGCATGTTTTGATATTATTTAACACGCGATTCAAATAGTAATTTAAAGAGGAAAATGAATGGATTTAAAAGAGCTAAACCCAGTGCAGCGAAAGGCAGCTGAGACCACGCAGGGGCCGCTGTTAATTATAGCAGGGGCGGGAAGCGGCAAGACGCGCACAATGACATATCGTATTGCCAACTTAATGCGTGAAGGGATACCGCCCGCATCCATCATGGCTTTAACTTTTACAAACAAGGCAGC
>JAAZEI010000356.1 GCA_012512355.1 Clostridiales bacterium
CTGCTCGCGGCCGCAACTCAGGCGGTACCGGCCTTGGTCTTTCCATTGCTAAACTGATTATCGATAGACACAAAGGATATTTTCAAGTGATTTCGCTGGAAGGAGTCGGCACCCGCATGGTCATCTGCCTGCCCAATAAAACCATCCAGAAAGATAGCTCCTCACCAAAGAGCTTCAGTGCTGACGCCAACTCGATACTGGGTCAGTTCTCCAGCTGAATTTCGTTTCCATATCGCAGGATAAGATTCAAATTACATTATAGATGGATACGGTAATAATGCCCTCAACCACAGCTGAGGGCATTATTTATTCGATATTTTTAGAAAATACGTGATTGATTTCCTATGTATAATTTATAAATAATTCATAAGAACTTGACCTGGAAAATCCAATATAATATACTTTAACATATTAAATATATATTTGTGAAAAGATTTTTATGATAGGACAGTTTTATTTTAAAGACTTAAATAAAGGGTAAAATATAAGTGTAGAATATATTCGGCTGGTGCCGCTAAATACTAAGGAGGATTTCTCATGAAAAAACTACTTTCACTCGCATTGGTACTGGGGCTGGTGCTCACCATGGCAGTGCCTGCATTTGCTGCTGATGCCATCAAGCTGAAGCTCTGGGGCTCTCAGGAAGACCAAGCCATGCTGCAAGAAATGGTGGAAGGCTTTAAAGCCGCCAACACTGACAAGGAATTCGACATCGAATTGGGTGTCGTCGGGGAGCCCGATGCCCGCGCCAAATATCTGGAAGATCCAGAGGCTGCCGCAGATGTCTTTGCATGCCCCAATGACCAGATTGTTGATTTGGTTAATGCAGGCGCACTCTACGAAGTAACAATCAACAAAGATGCCATCATTGATGCCAATGTTGCAGGCTCCATTGAAGCCGCGACAGTTGACGGCGAGCTGTATGCCTACCCCATGACTGCTGATAACGGCTACTTTATGTACTATGACAAATCTGTCATCAGCCCGGAACAGGCAAAGTCTCTTGACGCAATGCTGGAAGCCGCTCAAACCGCAGGTAAAAAAGTGTTTATGGATGTGTCCAACGGCTGGTACATCGCCAGTTTCTTCCTGGGTGCAGGCGGAAAACTGACAGTAGAAGATGGTTTGCAAAAAAGCGACTTTAACAATGAAAAAGGACTCGCTGCCGCAGAAGCCATCAAAGCATTCACTGCCAACGAGGCTTTCTTAACTGGTGATGACGCTATCCTGACCGGCGGCATTGGCGATACCATCGCAGCCGGTGTATCCGGTGCATGGAATGCGAATGCTATCCAAGAAAAATTGGGCGATAATTATGCAGCCGCCAAACTGCCCACCTTTACCCTTAATGGCGAGCAGGTACAAATGAGTTCCTTTGCCGGTTTTAAACTGGTGGGGGTGAGCTCACTCACAGAGTATCCGGAAGAAGCCATGGCACTGGCTCAGTACCTGACCAACGAAGAAAATCAACTCAAACGCTTTGAAATGCGCGGCATGGGCCCCTCCAACATTAAAGTTGGCGAGAGCGACGCTGTTCAGGCCAATGAGGCGCTGGCTGCGCTGGCAGATCAGGCCAACTATGCCTATAGCCAAAAAGAAGTGCTTGGCAACTATTGGACACCTGCCGAAGCCTTTGGCACCACCATGGAAGCCAAAGATTATAGCAAGGACATCCAAACCCTTCTTGACGAGATGGTTGCCGCTATTACCGCAGAATAATTAAATAAATTACGGGGCTGTATCAATTTGGTACAGCCCCATTTTCTCATAGAGAGGAGCGCTGGGGATGACTGATTCTGCCTTAAAGCGGCGTACGAAAAATACCAAGCCCAGTTTCATAAGGGAACTTGTTGAAATGTTCAGTGACGGTGACACAAAAACCCGTCTTGGTTTCCTTATCATGGGCTTTGGCAGCCTTTTACGAGGACAAATTATCAAAGGTATGC
>JAAZEI010000357.1 GCA_012512355.1 Clostridiales bacterium
AAAGATACCGTCGTCATTGCTGATGAGTATGTGCATTAGATAGTTTCTCCTTTCTTTTTAAGGGAGTTTTGAGGTTTTAACGAAATAGAGATATTTGAAAATATCACATTTGAAATCGTAATTGACAGCGCGATGGCTCCTATTCCTGTGAGGGTTTCTATGCCGGTTGTCAGGGCCATGCTGTAATCGCTTTGGGCAATGAACATCATCGTGCGATACAAGCCAAGACCGGGAACCAGAGGAATGAGAGCACTGACTAAAAACAGGGTTGTTGCCATGCGCATAATACGCGCTGTGAGTTCGCACAAAAGTCCTACCGCCAAGGCTGCGATAAAGAAAGCCATGGCAGTTTTGTTTATCAGCAGGTATATCACATAACCGTTGAGGCCTATCAATGACGTGTATACCATTGTTTTTCTTGGCTGATGTAACAGCTCGCCAAAGAAGGCAGATGCAAACATGCTGGCCAGACATTGAATAATAATGCTCATGAACCCTCCTAAAGCATGAGAGCGACAGTAACACCTGCTGCTATCAGCACCGCTGATAAAAGCGCGTCTGTTGTTCTTGCCATCCCCGCGATCAAATCACCCCGCATGGTATCTCGTATGGCGTTCGTCATTGCCAGACCCGGCAGCAGCGGCATGATAGCGCCTGCAATGATTGCCTCCTGGCTTCCGCCAAATAAGCTGATCAGGCCCAGTGTGGTGATGGCTGCGATAAAACCAGCCATCATGCTGATGAGCAGGCTTGGCACATGTAGTTTGATAAACAAGGGGATTAAAGCCTGCGAACTTCCGCCTGCGACAAACGCAAGAATAAATTCAGGAAAACCTCCGCCGAACATCACAGAAGAAAAGCCGGCAGAAGATGCGAAAGCGAGGATAATAAAGAGGGAAGGTGTCTTGGGTGTGTCGCGCAAGACCTGCAAAGCATCAAACGCTTCTTGCGGGGTTAGTAAACCTTCACAGCTTAACCTTGAGATGCTGTTGACGCTATCCAGGGCCTGCAGCTGAATGTTTCTGTCTCGCACCCTTTTGATTCGGGTTAGGCTTTGGCCGTCTGCTGTCAGGACATGCATCATAAATCCGGTTGGAAAGCAAATGATTTCAGCATTTATAAGGCCATAGGCTTCACACATGCGGATAGCAGTTTCTTCTGCCCGATAGATTTCACCGCTGCATTCAAGTATCATCTGCGCGGCCAGTGCGGCAGCGTTTACTGCCAGCTGTGACTGTTCCATCCACACGCTCCTTTCGTTAGGCTAAGATACCACAAACAGAGCATCTGGTAAAGTAAAAGCACCTTGCCTGGCAGTGCGAAACTTCATCAAATTGCTTGCGCAGCAGCACCTTCAAAGCTATACTTCTTCCTGAGGTGAATTAAATGCAGAAGTCAATCCTTCAGCGTGTTCCCAAAAAGCTTAATTCGGATGCAGGATTCATAAAAATTGTCGCCATGACCAGTATGCTGATAGATCATGTTGGGTATGTTTTTTTTCCTTATATACCTGAAATGAGAATCATCGGTCGCATCGCTATGCCGCTGTTTTGTTACGGCATTATGATGGGCAGTATTCACAGCAAAAATCTTTTCAGATACGCCCTGCGCCTGCTGGTGCTTTTCCTGATTTCTCAGCCTTTTTATATGTTGGCCCTAAACCATCGCATCTCTGAAATGAATGTTCTAGCCACCCTGCTGCTGGGATTGATAGGAATTATTGGCATTCAAAAACGAAAATATGGATCGCAATTCTGGCTGCCATTCATCTGTCTGATCCTCGCCGCAGCTCAGCAGATGGATTATGGCTGGCGTGGTGTCCTTTTAATTTTGCTGATGTATCTGACAAGAAATTCCAGGGGCGGAATGATTGCTTTAATGGTTAGTTTTTGCCTTTACTGGGGAACTGGTTCTTCTGAAATAACAATGCTGTTTGGAATTAGAATTAAGCCTGCGCTTGCCCCGGGTTCTTTCTTATATCCTGTATCCGGAATGTTTTTTAGTTTTCTTCGACTTCAGTGCATGGCCATTCTTAGTTTGCCTTTTATCATATTTTCAACAAATACAGAGGTCCGCGTTCCAAAGCTTATAAGTTATTTGATGTACCCGGGACACCTGCTCATCATTTGGCTGCTAAGCCTTGCTGTTTAAACTGAAAACGAAAAGTAGAATTTCATCGTCTCATCCTGTATACTCATGAAGAATGTTTCCATCTGTCCTCAGGAAGCATCCGTAACGATTGGTTGCTTTTATGTTTATGATTTCTGAAGGAGGCTCTCCATTGCGTAAAATGTTTATATTTTTACTTTTAATTAGCCTGATGACCATGCCGCTTTTTAGTTTTGCAGCTGATGCCGTCAGCATGGCAGGGTTTGAAGATCAGGATACCTTTAGGAACTGGTCTGAAAATCATTTTTTCCAAAGAATGCAGGAAAAAACAGGCATTATTTTTGAGTTTGAGCAGTCTATGAGCCTTGAATCTTGGAATACACGCAAGGCTGCTTTTTTTGATCCCCAGACAAAGCTGCCTGAAGTTCTGTTTAAGGCAGAGCTCAGCCCCGCGCAGAGTATGCAATTGCTAAAAGAGGGTGTTTTGATTGATCTGGCTCCTTTCATTGAAGAACATGCCCCCAATCTCCATGCACTGCTTGAAAAATATCCGCAGGCTCGAGCAG
>JAAZEI010000042.1 GCA_012512355.1 Clostridiales bacterium
CTATATCAGCAATCCGAAACCCAACGGATACCGAAGCCTTCATCTTGTTGTGACGGTGCCGGTATTTCTGTTAAAAAGCACTGAGCATGTGAAAGTCGAGGTTCAAATCAGGACCATCGCGATGGATTTCTGGGCTTCGCTTGAGCATGATCTGGCATATAAACTGCCGAAAGAAAAAGCCGGCAAGTTGATTGACGAACTGAAAGAGTGCGCTGATGTTATCAATCAAACTGATGAGCGGATGCAGAAGTTGTTCAATATTCTTATCACATAAACAGGAGGCAAAGGATGGCAAAGAAGAAAATCGCGATCCTGGCGGACTCGGGAACGGATATACCGCCAGACTTCGCACGGGAGCATGCGATCTTTATGGCGCCTTTGAAAATCATCTACAAGGACCGTGAGTATGAGGACCGCGTCGATATCACCCCACAGGAAATATATGACAACCTGGCAAAGGAGGTGCCGCGCACCTCGCTGCCTGACTCGCACCACGCAAGCGGACTTATTAAGCGCATGGCCGAAGAAGGCTATGAGGATGTGCTCATCATCACCATCTCTTCCGGCTTGTCAGGCACACACAACCAGCTGCGGGTTTTGGCGGAGGAGTCAGGTAGTATCCGCTTCCATATGGTCGACACTAAAAACATAGGCATAGGTGCGGGACTGCAGGTCATGCTGGCGGCCAGGCTTCTGGAGGATGGCAGGGATATCAGGGAAGTGCTGGATAAGTTGGATGCCAGCATTAAGGCGTCAAAAACCTATTTCTGCCTGGATACGCTGGAGTACCTGGTTAAAGGCGGGCGCATCGGCAGGGCGTAGGCCCTGATGGGATCGGTCTTGAAACTGCGGCCCGTGATCAGCTGCAACGCCGAGGGTGTCTATGAAACGGTAGCCAAGGCGCGCGGCAACGCTCAGGCACTGGAAAAAACCATTGCGATGGCGGTCAATGCGGCCGGGCAGCAGGAAAGTTTTGCCATCGGCGTCACCCACGGAAGCGCTGAAACCAAAGCCACGGCGGTGATGGAGGAACTGAAGCGAAAACTGCCGGATTGCCGGCAGTTCATCAGTACCGATGTCAGCCCGGCGCTGAGCGTGCACACCGGTCCCGGCCTGATTGGTATTTCGGTTCAAGCGCTACAGAAATAACGCCTGCCTCTGCTTTGATGAAAGGGGGGAGACCAAAAGGTTCCATCTTGGCACAGATTGTTCCAAATCCATGTTAGCATCCAAAACTTGGAATAAAGGAGACACCGCCATGAAACAAGCTATCCGCGTCCTGAGACCCCTGTTCTTCGTCCTATTTTTCATCCTGCTCAGGCAACAGGCTCTGATCATCTGGCTGATCTTATATGCTACCAGCCTGCTATTCCCCACTCTGTTTGGCAAAAGGCTCTACTGCACGATTGCCTGCCCGATGAACACGCTAATGCTGGGTGTCGTGTGGCTCAAAGGGAAACTCGGCAGATTGGACAAGCCAACACCCAAGTGGCTGAAATCTGGCTGGCTAGCTTACGTTTCCCTCGGGCTTACAGTGGCCCTTTTCATCATCAGCAGAAGGCTGCTGGGGAGGGACCTGCCAGTCATGCTGTTCTGGATCATTGCTGCCGGCGGCATCACACTCGTCTATCACCCTGACGTCTTCCATGATTTAGTCTGCCCCTACGGGGTACTTCAGCGCTTGTTGGCCAGGGTGTCCA
>JAAZEI010000358.1 GCA_012512355.1 Clostridiales bacterium
CTGTTAAAGGAATTATTGCGGCCATAGCCGCCTATATAGCAATACAAGGAGAATCAGCATGAGAAAAAAAACGGTCCGAGACATTGATCTGCAGGGCAAAAGAGTACTGGTGCGGGTAGACTTCAATGTGCCGCAGGATAAAGAGGGGAAAATCACAGATGATAATCGCATCGTGGGGGCTCTGCCAACCATTGAATATTTGCTGGCGCATGATGCCAAAGTGGTGCTCATGAGCCATTTGGGCCGCCCCAAAGGCGAGTTCAATCCTAAATATTCGTTGGCACCTGCCGCCGGACGCCTGAGTGAACTGCTGGGAAAACCTGTCAAAATGGCCGACGATGTCATTGGAGAGGATGCAGATAAATTGGTTGCCGCCCTCAAACCCGGCGAAGTGATGCTGCTTGAGAATCTTCGTTTTCATAAAGAAGAAGAGAAAAACGATGAAGCTTTTGCAAAGAAGCTTGCAAGTTACGGCGATATCTATGTAAACGATGCTTTTGGTACAGCGCACCGAGCACATGCCTCCACTGAAGGCGTCGCGCATTTCTTGCCGGCAGTCTCGGGTTTCCTGATTGAAAAAGAGCTAAAGTTCCTGGGGAAAGCACTGGAGAGCCCGGACCGTCCATTTGTCGCTATTCTGGGCGGAGCCAAGGTATCCGATAAAATTGGCGTCATCAACAACCTGCTGGAAAAAGTGGATGTGCTGATTGTGGGCGGGGGAATGGCCTTTACCTTTGTCAAAGCGCAGGGCGGTGAAATCGGCCACTCACTGCTGGAAGATGACAAACTCGAATATGCGCTTGAAATGATTCAAAAGGCGAAAGATAAGGGCGTCAAAATGCTGCTGCCGGTAGATACGGTTGCTGCAGATTCCTTTAGCAATGATGCCAAAATCATCACCGTCGATACTGATAAAATACCCGAAGGCTACTTGGGCCTGGATATTGGACCCAAGGCACAAAAAGAATTTGCGGCTGCCATTGCAGGTGCTAAAACTGTCGTTTGGAACGGTCCTATGGGTGTTTCTGAAATGAGCAATTTTGCCGCCGGCACCATTGCGGTAGCCCGCGCTATGGCGCAGAGTGATGCCACCACCATCATCGGCGGCGGTGACAGCGCAGCGGCAGTCATGCAGCTTGGCTTTGGCGACAAAATGAGCCACATTTCTACCGGTGGCGGAGCATCCCTTGAGTTCCTTGAAGGATTGGAGCTGCCTGGTGTCGCAGCGCTCAACAACCTTTAATTTCTTAAATTATTAAATACGACTGTTTTGGCGCCTCATGGCTGCCAATCGAAGGAGAAGAAATGCGAAAACCTATCATTGCCGGTAACTGGAAGATGAACAATACTCCGCAGGAAGCGGCGCAACTGATTAGTGAACTCAAGCTCTTGGTCAAAGATGCTCAGGCGCAGGTTGTGGTCTGCGTACCTGCTGTGGATATTCCCGCAGCTGTGCAGGCTGTGCGCGGCAGCAAAATCAAAGTCGGCTCGCAGAATGTACACTTCAAAGAAAGCGGCGCTTACACCGGTGAGCTCAGCGCGCAGATGCTCAAAGCCTGCAAGGTTGATTATGCCATCATTGGACACAGCGAACGTAGACAATATTTTGCCGAGACTGATGAAACAGTCAATCTGCGCACCCTGGCTGCTGTGCGTGGCGGACTGATTCCCATCATCTGTGTGGGTGAGAAAAAAGAACAGCGTGAAGCGGGGTATACTGATGTGCTGGTTACCTACCAGACTTTAATTGCACTCACCGGTCTGACCCCTGAAGAAGTAGCAAAAGTTGTCATCGCCTATGAGCCAGTCTGGGCCATCGGAACTGGTTTGACCGCTACTGATGAGCAGGCCAATGAAACCATTGGGGTGATTCGCAAAGCAATTGCCACAAAGTATGGCCGGGCCGCTGCCAACAAAGTTCGCATTCAATATGGCGGCAGCATGAACCCCAAAAATGTCAAAGGCCTGATGGCACAGCCTGAAATTGATGGCGGCCTCATCGGCGGAGCTTCGCTGAAGGCTGAAGACTTTTCCAAAGTTGTGAATTTTGATAAATAATTTTAAGTAGATCAGATAACGGGCGCCAAATTTTGTCATTTGGCGCCCAAAACTTTAAAAAGCAACTTAAAAGGGTATATAATAAAGAGGGATATTTGCCTGCCCGTTTTGCTGGCAAATGCAGTTCAGTTGCTTGGCCTGTATTGATAGCTTGCAATAGATACCCTTAAAAAGGAGTAAAAATGTCTAAAAAATTAACTGCTTTGATTATTATGGATGGTTTCGGACTCAACACCAATCCGCTTGGCAATGCCATCACCGCTCAGGGTACCCCCAATGTAGATAGGCTGATGGAGCGTTTTCCCCATACGCAATTGGGCGCTTCGGGTATGGCAGTCGGACTTCCTGAAGGTCAAATGGGCAATAGTGAAGTGGGGCACCTTAACATGGGCGCCGGCAGGGTGGTATACCAGGAGCTGACCCGCATCACCAAGGATATCCTCGATGGTGAGCTGGTACAAAAGGAGCCTCTTATTTGGGCCATGACCGAATCTCGCAGGCAGGATACAGCGCTGCATTTTATTGGCCTTTTGTCTGATGGCGGTGTGCATAGCCACATAACCCATTTGTATGGGTTGCTGGAGATGGCCAAACAATATAATCTTAAACGTGTATATGTTCATGTTATGCTTGACGGGCGCGATACCCCGCCCAAGAGCGGACTTGGTTTTGTACAGGACCTCGAAGCCAAGATGACGCAACTAGGCGTAGGAGAAATTGCCAGTGTACAGGGTCGCTATTATGGCATGGACCGTGACAACATCTGGTCGCGCGTAAAGCTTGGCTATGATGCCATCGCTCTGGGCAAGGGAGTTCCGGCACAAAGTGCTCAGGAAGCCGTGCGGCAGAGTTATGAAAAAGGGGTTAATGACGAATTTGTATTGCCTGCGGTCATTGAAGCGGATGGAATGGCCAAAGCCAGGGTAGAGCCCAATGACAGCGTGGTCTTCTTCAACTTTAGGCCTGACCGCGCAAGGCAGCTGACCCGTGCCTTCGTAGATGAAAACTTCTCCAGCTTCGAACGAAGCAGGGGCTTTATTCCCGTGCAGTTTGTCACCATGACGCAGTACGACCAGACATTTACCGGTCTTCGGGTGGTCAACCCACCCTCTACTTTGGATTTAACCTTGGCTGAGTACCTGTCAAGACTTGGCAAGACGCAGCTTCATATGGCTGAAACACAAAAATATGCCCACGTCACTTTCTTTTTCAATGGCGGCATCGAGCAGCAATATCCCGGTGAGGATCGTATCTTGGTGCCTTCGAGCAAGGTTGCGACCTTTGACTTGCTGCCGGAAATGTCTGCACCTGAAGTGACCCAAAAGGCTCTTGAAGCCATCCGGTCTGAGAAATATGACGTTCTTATCCTAAACTTTGCGAATTGTGACATGGTAGGTCATACTGGTATTCTGAAGGCTGCCATGGCAGCTGTGGAGGAAGTGGACCGTGATACGGGTATCCTGGTTGATGAAATTTTAAAACATGGCGGCACAGCCTTTGTAACAGCCGACCATGGCAACGCGGAGATGATGATAGATTATGTCACCGGCGGGCCCTTCACAGCACATACCACCAACCCGGTGCCTTTTATTGCCTGCGGTGAACAATTTGTCGGGAAGCCGCTGCGGGAGGGAGGCAGGCTATGCGATATAGCACCCACAATGCTTAAAACCATGAACCTGGCTGTACCTAAGGAAATGACGGGGATTCCATTGTTTTAAAGCTACATAGCAATCTGAAAAGCTAAATAATAATCACAAAACTGCTGCACCGCCTTGATCCAGGTGCAGCAGTTTTTTACTTTCACCAACAGATCATGATTGTTTATACTATTCGAATGAGTTAATGCATCAAAGCAGTAATGATTGAGAGTAGTATTAAAGGAGCTTACCTGTAATGGCCCGAGTTGTCAGCTTCTTGTTCCGATCACTTGTAACGAAATGTTTTTTGAAATATTCAGTGTAAAGCACATCCAGCATAAATAACTGAGCGATTCTCGCAGAAAGCGAACCGCCCTGAAATGGACCTTCATTGGCGCTGCAAACCAGCACCACGTCAGCATATGCCGTCAGATGAGAGTCCGGAAAATGTGTGATGCATAGACACTTGGCTCCATTGCTTTTGGATCTTTTAAAAACGGATATGGTGTCTTTGGAGGAACCCGAATAAGAAAAGGCGATTGCGAGATCCTCTGGTCCCAAGAGGGAGGAAGACATTTCCTGCATATGCGCGTCCGCTTCAAAGACCAGATTGGGAAGAATGCGTGAAAAACGATTTTTAGCTTCAAGTGCCATGACCCCTGAGGAACCCATGCCATATAGATGAATCATCCTTGCCTGCTCAATCATATCAACAGCAGCGCTTATTTTGCTGTAATCCAGCGATTCAAAGGTTTGTTTGAGCGCATCTATATTCGTAGCGAGCAGCTTCTGGCACACCTCATCGGTGCTGTCATCAACATTTATCTGGTCAGAAAGCGTTGCATATTCTGCAGTATCGCTGCCGCTCAAAGATAACACTAAGCTCATTTTAAAATCCTGGTATCCTTCAAGGTTTAGCTTCTTACAGAAGCGGAAGATAGAGGTATCGCTCACGCCAAATTGTTTGGCCAATTCTGTGATAGAGAGGTTCATAATATCATAGGGGTTGCTGAGTACCAGAGTTGCTACCTTGCGTTCTGCTTTGGTAAAGAAGGGTAGTTTTTTGTTGATCAGGGAAAAAAGATCATTTCTCATGAACGTACTCCAATATAAAAGGATGTTTCAGCTGTTCTGATGCTATATGCAGCATACCCATCAAACCAGCAGTATTGCCAAGATCAGCTTTTCGTATAGAAGTCGATTGATAGCTTGGCATCAACCACATGAGAATGTCTTCCTGTATATTTTTAATTACATAATCCTCCTCCATGATGCCGCCTCCCAATATAAGCGCTTGAGGATTAAATATGTGGATGAGAGAAGCAAGCCCTGTAATGACTTCGATTAACCATTGGTTTACGATGCGTTCTATTTTAGGGTTTCGGGGGAGCAGGGAGAATATTTCTTTGCCATCCAGAAACAGTCCAGTTTCTTTCTGGACAGAGGAGATAAGGGCCGAGGTTGAGGCATATGCTTCATAGCAGCCACGATGACCGCAGGTGCATTCTATACCTCCGGCATGTGTAATGAGATGGCCAAATTCGCCTGAAGAATAAGAACTACCGTAAAAAATCTGCCGATTGATGAAAATGGCTCCGCCAATTCCCGTTCCAAAGGTAACACAGAGAAAATGACTGAATTGTCTGCCTGCGCCATTATAAGCCTCTCCAAGGGCAGCTGCATTGACATCGTTTTCAACAAAAACAGGAATTTGAAATCGGCTTTTTAATCTATGCTTGATTTGCATGCCTGTATACCCTGGAATATTCTTGGTAGAGAAAATAACACTGCCTTCACAAGGATTTACCTGACCGGCAGTACACAGGGCAATAGCATCCAGATCACTTTCAAACAAAAGGGTATTTTCGATGCAAGCCATAACTGCGTCCCCGCCCAAGTGTGCCGGGGTAGGCTGCCGGATGCATTCTTTAAAATCAAAAGGTCTTTCGCTGTCGTATACCCAGTGTTTTATGGTAGTCCCGCCTATATCAAACAATGCAATTTTCATGATATATAA